>CAYWMP010000018.1:0-47901 GCA_964459445.1 uncultured Desulfobacteraceae bacterium | reverse complement strand
TCAAAGATGTTCATTACCAACGGAACGCTCGCAAAGTACATCATTGTATTCGCCCTTACAAATCCTGATCACCCTTCACACCATAGTCGTCACAGTTTTATCCTAGTTGCCGCAGATGCGCCCGGCATTGAAGCCAACAAACTCACAGGAAAGCTTGGCATCAGGGCCTCGGACACCGCAGAAGTCTTTTTGAAGGACGTAAAGGTGCCCCAAGCCAACCTCATCGGGAAGGAAGGGGAGGGATTCCGTGAACTCATGGCTTTTTTCAATCGAACCCGCCTTCATATCTGTGCCCAAGCCGTGGGACTCGCCAGGGCCGCTCTGGAGGAGAGCATTAAACATGCCAAGGCGCGGCAACAATTCGGGTCCCCTCTGGCCTCTTTTCAGGCGATTCAATTCAAGATCGCCGAGATGGCGACGCGAATTAGGGCTGCAAGAAATCTCTATTGGGAGGCGGCATGGCTCGCTGACAACGGAACGATTGACCATGGCCTCATTGCCATGGCCAAGTGGTTTGCCGGGGAAACGGCGGTGAAGTGTGCTGATGAGGCCCTGCAAATCCATGGCGGATACGGCTATTTTGATGAGTACAAAGTGCAGCGGCTGTATCGGGATGCAAAAATCCTGGAGATCTATGAAGGAACCAAAGAGATCGAGAAGGGGATAGTGGCTAGAACGCTCCTTTAGGGGTTCAGAGGTTAAGATGCTCCTTAACCGTTAACCTTGAACCGGGAACCTTTGAACAGGGAACCTGGTTTCAGCGTTGTCTTTGGCCGAGTAGGGCAAGATTTTATCAAGTCGTGGGGATCGAAAAGACGATTATCTCATCCAGGGTCCGCTTGGGAACATGGTGAACGCCCGACTCATCCCGCCAATATTTGATGTCCCCATCCGGCCCGACGGTCTCAATGACCACTTCCTCTTTGGGCTTGCCCAAAGCAATGACGTGAAGGATTTCGAAATGGTCGGGTATGTTCAATTCCTTTCTCAGGCGCTCTCTTTTCACTGATCCGACGATGCATCCTCCAAGACCCTCGTTCGTGGCGCCCAATAGGATATTCTGGGAAGCGATACCATGATCGCAACCAAAGGCCTCTGATATCCGTTTATCACCCAAAACAATGATATAAGCAGTGGGCCTTTCCCCTTCCTCAGGTCCGTCCCAATCCTTTAAGAATCCAGCCCAGGCAAGCTTCGGGAAAACAATCCCATTTCTCTTCTCATCGCAACAAAGTATGTATTTAAGGGGCTGACGGTTAGCAGTCGAGGCGGAAAGCCTTGCAAGATTAACCAGGTTTCGCAGGACATCCATGCTGATGGCATGGTCCTCATGGAAACGACGGTAGCTTCTTGTCTTCTTGACCAATTCTTCTATCATTACGACACCTCCTCATACGTAACAGATCACGAGATCGATCAATCTCTTATGGGATGGGCATGGGGTTTCTTTTAAAAAAAAGAGACCCCCATACCCATCCATTCGATTATGCCTCCGCGATCACGTACCCTCATACAATTTCGCCTCTGATCAATTCCTGAATAATCGTTTGGTCCGGAGGCGGAAATGTTAAATCTTCAAGTTCTTTTGGGTACACCCATTTTATCTTTTGGTTTTCAAGCGACTTTGGTGTCCCTCCAAAGGTCGTGCATTGGAAGAAATGGAGGGTGATGCTTTTTGCATCGTACTCATGTTGAACTGAGATTAGGTACCTTTCAGCTTTGACTTCCAGCCCCAACTCTTCCCTGATCTCCCTTTCCAAACAGGCCCTCAGACTTTCCAAACCCTCCTGTTTTCCACCTGGAAACTCCCAATACCCGCCCAGATGAGTATCCTCAGGACGCTTGGATATCAACAGGCGGCCGTCCCGCCAAATTAGCCCGGCGGTCACTTGGAGATGGGGCTTAGGCCTACCTTTCACCTGGTAGGACCTCAAATCTCAAACGCAGATAGGCCTTCTCCGCCTCCTCATTGTCAGGTGACAGATCCAAAACTTCTTTGTATGCGTTCAAGGCCTCTTGAAATCTTTCCTCTCTTTCCCGCTGCTTGGCCAACTTCAAGAGCATTCTAAGATAACCTTGCTTCCCCTCCTGATTCCGAGGTGATAATTTGAGGAATCTGTGGTAGGTCTTGGCCGCCTTGCTCACCATGTTCCGTCTTTCCTGCAGTTTCGCCAGTTGCAGCAATTGGACTGCATCTTTAGGGTTTATCTCCAAGACCTTTTCCATCTGCGAAATGGCTTGATTTTCTTTGCCTGTTTTGAGGTAGGCGAGAATGAGATATTTTCGGATGTTGATATTTTTGGGATGAGTTTTTAAACTCTTTTTTGCGATCCCGGCTATTTCTTTGTATTTCCCCTGACCATCAAGATATTGAAGGACATAGTAGTAAGGAGCTAAATCCTTTGGTTTGAGCCTCATCAGGATTTTGGCTTCACTAAAGGCGAGTTTGCTCTTCTTGAGCTTTTTGTAGATGTCAAACAGAAAATCATGAATTTCAGGATCGTTCGGGGTCCTTTTTGCGAGCTTTTCAAAATAGGAACGGCTCTTGCTTAAATTTCCCGTTTCATATTCTAGAACGCCGAGATTATAGATGATCGTCTGATTATTAGGATCCAGTGGCAGGACTTTCCCGTAAAGCCCTTTAAGTTGCATCTTATTACCCCGCTTCTCCGCAATTTGAATCATAAGGAGTAGGGCTTCCAAGGATTCCGGATTTTTCGTGAGGATCTCTGACAGATATTTTTCAGCCTCCTTCCGCTTGCCTTTTTTCAAAAAGCGCTCTGCCAATTTCAGCCTGCTTTCCACATCCTCGGATTTGAATCCAACCGCCTTCATCAAATAGTCATCCGCCTTATTTCGATCTCCCGACTTTTCATAAAGCAAAGAGAGGTTGTAATAGAGGTTCACATCTTTCTTGTCCAGTTTCAGGGCCAAATGATAGGCCTCAATCGCCTTTTTTATCTGATTTGTTTCCGTGTAGAGAAAACCAAGGGTTTTGTAAATAGGAAGCCGATCCGCTTGATCAACAACTTTGATTAATTCTTTATACTCTTTAATGGCCCTTTTGAATCTTTTCTCTTCTTCAAAAATCTCAGCCAAACGGAGCCGTAATTCAGGATCTTTCGGCTCTTCATCCAGCAGTCTTTCAAGAACGGAGATAACACCTGCCCTGTGGGACATGGCTTCATAGACTTCAAGCAGGTCTCTCAGGGCTTTATCATCGAATCTGTCCTTTAGGGATCCCTCAAGCATGAGGGCCAGCTGATTCCATTTCTGTTGAGACTTGTATTCCTTTATGAGCCTTTCTTTGATCCTCAGGCTATCAGGCTCGGCCTTGAGCGCCCTTATGAGAAGGGTGATTTTCCGTTCGCCATCTATCGTCCTCTCAGCCTTAACCAACCAATCCTCTTCCAAAGGTTCCACTTCGAGGTCCACGTATCCAAGATCCTCATTGTAATGCTTCGCAAGTATCCTCAGGGAGAACCGATTAAGGATATCGTCTCCCGGCAGGAGAGTGGATAGGGTTAACTCTTCGAGAAGCAGGGCATTGACATCTAGGTCGGCCGCCACCAATCGTATACCGCGGTTTAGGCACACGTTTGTAAACACTTCAAGGATTCTAAGCTTGTCCCTTGGATGTAAATGGAGGACTTCCCTGTTGAGAAGTCTCAGGGATTCCCCGTTTTTTGTTATGAGGAGGTAGTTAAATCGAGGGGAGACGTTGTAGGTGCAGGACCAGAACCACCAAGCGATGATAGCGGCTCCGAAGGCGAGAAAGATAATGATCCATTTAGCTGTCTTGGAGGTTTGCGGTTTTTTTCTCGGCTTTTTCGCCAATGGTCGTCCTTAGAATCGGGAGCCTCGTTTGATCTTAGTCCTTCCGGAGAGTCTTTTTTCCCAAATGAGCAGGATCGGGCTTGCCACAAAAACGGATGAGTAGGTTCCCACTAAAATCCCTACCAGGAGTGCAAATGCGAAATCGTGTATGACCCCACCGCCCAGGATGTAGAGGGCTACCACGACGACGAGGGTGGTGGTGGAGGTCAGGATCGTTCTGCTCAAGGTCTCATTGATACTGGCGTTCAGGATCTCTTCAAAATTCCTTCTCCTGAATCGGCTCAAGTTCTCTCTGATTCTGTCGAAGACCACAATCGTATCATTGAGGGAATACCCGACTATGGTGAGAAAAGCGGCGATAATGGAAAGCGAAATTTCTCGGTCTGTTAAGGCGAAAAATCCTACCGTGATCGTCACGTCGTGCATGAGTGCAAGGATCGCCCCCATGGCGTATCTAAGGTTCAGATACCAGCAAAGAGCGAGAGTGACCACTAGGGCTATAAGAATGAGCCAGGTGACGCTCATCCCAAAGGTGGAAGCCAGGTAAACAACAAGGGCGAGAGAAAGGGCCATGATAACGCTCATCAGCCATTTTAGCTCAAAGCGCCCCGATATATAGATCGCAATAAAAAGTATTGCGTAAAAGATGGCAAATAGGGCTTTCTGCTTCAGGTCTTCCCCGACCTTCGGCCCGACCATCTCCACTCGTCTTATTTCCGTACCCCCTCCAAAACTGGTTGATAGGGCCTCCTTTACTTTTTCGCTAAGGCCGGTCAATTTGATGTCAGTGCTTCTGACCCGTATGAGGTACTCATTCTCTCCCTCTTCGCCGAATTCCTGAATGATGCTATCCTGCAATTGTATGGCGCTCAGGGCGTCCCTGATAATAGAGGGGGTCTGCTTTGTCTCAAGTTTTACCTGAATCAGTACACCGCCAGAAAAATCCACACCGTAGTTGGGACCACCTCTCCAAAGGAGCAAAAGAAAGGTCGCCAGGATTATGGCCATGGAAAACATAAAGGCGATCCGTCTTTTGCCCAAGAAATCAATATTGATTCCAGGTTTGATGAATTGCATGAAAAACTCCGTTGTGCGTTATCAGTAGTCGCGGTTTACAGTCGACCTGCAATAGACCATCAACCGGCCTGCATTAAATACTTATCCTTTTCCATCTCCGGTTGATGAAGAGGTAATCAAAGGCGATTCTTGTCATGAATACGGCCGTTAGGAAGCTGGCAACAATCCCAATACTCAGGGTTACGGCAAATCCTCTTACAGGTCCGGTACCAAACTGAAAAAGTACAAGAGCGGCAATAAAAGTGGTGACATTGGCATCGAGAATGGTCACGATAGCCTTGCTATAGCCTCCTTCAATGGCGGCTCTGGGCGGTTTGCCGATCCTCAATTCCTCCCGAATACGCTCAAAAATTAAAACATTGGCATCGACCGCCATACCAATGGTGAGGATAATGCCGGCAATGCCGGGCAGCGTAAGGGTGGCCCCAAAAAAGGCGAGCCCGGCCATGATAAAGACGATGTTGAGGAGAAGGGCAATATTGGCAAGGACTCCGGATAACCCATAGTAGAGAATCATAAACCCAATGACCACTAAGCCGCCGATGACCATGGATTTGAATCCTTTGTCAATAGAGTCTTTCCCAAGGGATGGGCCGACCGTTCTCTCCTCCAAGATTTTCACCGGTGCAGGGAGTGCGCCAGCCCTGAGTACAATGGCCAGATCCCGCGCCTCGTCCGTCGTGAAGCGACCGGTGATCTGTGCTCGGCCGCCGGTAATCTTGTCTCGGATAACGGGAGCCGAATACACGCTTTTATCGAGCACGATGGCCAATCTTTTTCCTACGTTATCGCCGGTTATTCTGGAAAAAAGCCTCGCGCCTTTGGCGTCAAAGGAAAGGGAAACATAGGGTTCGTTGTACTGGCTATCGATCGCCACTCTCGCATCCGTGATGTACTCTCCCGTAATGGGCGTCCTTTTCTTTAGCAGAAAGGGAATATTTGTCTTCCCTCCCGTGCTCGAATCTATAGAGGCCTGGTAGAGAATCTCGCTGCCCGGCGGCATGTTTCCCTTTAGGGCCTCATCGAGACTGTTTTCATCGTCGGCCAGTTTGAATTCAAGGAGAGCGGTTTTTCCTATAAGATCAATGGCCCTCTCAGGGTCTTTAATCCCCGGCAGTTGTATAAGAATTCTGTGGTTTTCCTGGGGCCGGATATCGGGCTCGCTGACGCCGAATTGGTCAATACGGTTTCTTATGGTTTCAAGGGCTTGATCGGCCGCCATTTTCATTCGCTGGGTCTTGGCCCTTTCATCCATGGTGAATAAATAGCCGGGACCCCCATCCGCACCGGCATCTTCCTCCATATTGAAGTCCGGGTAATTGTTTTCGGCCAGTAACTCAAATTCCCCTTTGTCCTCTTCCCGCATAAGCACGAGATTGATGCCGTCAATGCCCTGCCGTTTAAGCTCGAGGTAACGGATTTTTTTCTTTCGCAGGTCGTGCTTAATGTTCTCTACGGCCCTCTCGAGGTCACTTTCGACGGCCTTTTGGGACTCAACTTCCAAAACCAGATGCATGCCGCCCTGAAGGTCAAGGCCAAGGTTTATCTTATCCCTGGGAAGAAGACTAGACCACCAGGCGGGAAGATCTCCCGAGATGGATGGGACCAGATAGACCAATGCCAGGAAGATTAATACACCTGCTATTGCTCCTCGCCAGCCCAAGTTTTTTGCCACTATCAACTCCTTAGTATGTCGTCATTTGTCAATGGTCAATTGTCAGGCATAAGGATAAAGAAAGAGAAATCCATTATAGTTGAATCGATATTCAATCCCATTCAACGAAAAATTTTAGCCCGACAGGCTAGGATTCCTCTCTTCTGGATACCCCGGAAATCGAACCCCTTGAGACTTTAACCCTCACCTTCGGCGCAATTTCCATGGTGACCACCTCATCCGTTAATCCGGTAACCACGCCATGCAGCCCTCCGGAACTCACGACCTTGTCTCCTTTTCTCAGGGCGGAGACCAGTTCTCTGTGCGCTTTCGCCTTTTTCTGTTGGGGCCTGATCAATAAAAAGTAGAAAATGGCGAACATAAGGATCAGCGGGATAAAGGCGCCAATTCCTCCGCCTTGTCCGCCGGCACCTCCCGTGCCTCCTCCCATAGCATAAGCTAGAAAATTCATGTTAAACCTCCAATGGTTTTATGGTTGATTATTTGAATTGTTAAATTTTAGCCACAAAGACACGAAGGCACAAAGTAAATATAATCTTGGTGGCTTAGTGCCTTTATGGCTAAACGTTTAGTCTTTGTCTTTCATAATAGTTCCAGACAAAATTTTCCAGGGATTCTTCAAGAATGGCAGCCCGTATGCCTTCCATCAATCTTGCATAATGGGCAAGGTTGTGGATTGTAAGCAATCGGTAAACCAACAACTCTTTGGCCATAAAAAGATGGCGCAAATAGGCTCTCGAAAAATTTGAGCATGTGTAACAGGTACACGCGTCGTCAAGGGGTTTTTTGTCATCCCTATAGCAGGCGTTTTTTATTGTCAGGTTGCCCCTGCTGGTAAAAAGCGTTCCGTTTCTCGCATTTCGCGTAGGGAGGACACAATCGAACATGTCCACGCCGGCCAAGACCCCATCGATAATGTCTTTGGGTTTGCCCACACCCATAATGTAAACCGGCTTATCCTCAGGGAGAAATGGGACGGTTTCCTCGATAACTCGGTTTCGAATTTTGCTGTCTTCCCCGACCGAGAGTCCCCCAAGGGCGTAACCGTCAAATTCCATATCCACCAACTCTTTGGCGCTCTTTTCTCTTAGATCAGCGAACATGCCGCCCTGAACAATGCCGAACAGGGCTTGATTGTTGTCACGCTTGCATTCAATGCATCTTTTCGCCCAAAGGCTTGTGAGTTTGACGGAATTCAAGACATAGTCATAATTTGCCGGATAAGGTGCACACTCATCGAATGCCATGATGATATCGGCGCCGAGGGCCTGCTGGATGGCCATGGATTCTTCGGGTCCGATGAAATGTCTTGAACCGTCCAGGTGCGATTGAAAGGTGACCCCTTCTTCATTTATGGTCCTTAGTTTAGCCAGGCTGTAGACTTGAAATCCGCCGCTATCGGTCAAGATGGCCCCGGACCAATTCATAAAACGATGGAGTCCGCCAAGCCCTTTTACTATCTCATGTCCCGGTCTCAAATAGAGGTGATAGGTGTTGCCAAGGAGAATGTTGATTCCTAAGGTCTTCATCTCCTCCGGGGACACAGCTTTCACCGAGCCCTGGGTGCCCACAGGCATAAAAACCGGTGTTTCAACTGATCCATGGGGCGTCCGGAGTTTGCCCAATCTGGCCCTGGACGTGCTTGATTTATGTCGTACCCTGAATTCCAAACCCACATCCCAATGAAAAGAAAATGGCTCTTCCTTTGAACTCCCCTGAAGGAGGCAAATTCAAATGATGAGCATGGCATCCCCATAACTATAGAACCGGTATTTTTTCTCCACGGCCCAGTTATAGGCCCTTTTCACGAGGTCCAAGCCGGCAAAGGCGGAAACAAGAAAGAGCAGGGACGATCTGGGCAGGTGAAAATTGGTAACCAAGGCATCTACCACCCTAAACCGGAATCCGGGCGTAATCAGTAGCTCGGTCGTTCCCTTACCGGGTGTGATTAGTCCCTTCTCATTAGCCAGGGTTTCAAGGACACGAACAACCGTCGTACCGACAGCAATCACCCTCCTGCCCTCTAGCTTCGAAGCGTTAATGGCATCGGCTGCGTCAGGGCTTACCGTATAGGCCTCCTCCCCCAATTGATGGTCTCTTATGTCCCTCGTTTTAACAGGTTTGAAGGTCCCGTGTCCCACGTGCAGGGTCAACTCCACCAGGTCAATTCCGCCCTGCTTTAGAGTGCCAACCAAGGCCTTTGAAAAGTGAAGTCCGGCAGTGGGCGCTGCCACGGCCCCTCTTTTACGAGCGAATACCGTTTGATAACGCTCTCTGTCGATTTGGGCCCTATCATCATCCCTTTCCCTCTTTATATAGGGGGGCAAAGGCATCCGGCCCGCTTTTGCCAAAAGCCTATCAGCAGAGAGAGGTCCGCTGAAGGCAATCTTGACCAGGCCATTTTCACCCAGGTCTTCGACCAAACCAAATGTACCCATTTCAAAGAGCAAACGACTTCCCCTTTTGGGGCGTTTCGACGATCTCAAAAGGCACCAACGCGAATCTGGTTCCGGATCATCAGAATCAGGATGTTCCAGAACCAAAACCTCAACCTGCCCGCCGGTTTCTTTATTTCCAAAAAGCCTGGCAGGTACGACTTCGGTATTGTTGATTACCAGAATATCGCCAGACTTCAAGCACCTGGGGAGTTCAGAGAAAAAATGGTCGGAAAACGCCTGTTTCTGACGTTCCAAAACGAGGAGACGGGAACCGTCACGGTTCGAATTGGGGACCTGTGCTATAAGATCTTCAGGTAGGTCGTAATCATAGTCCTCAATTCCAAACATCTCGCGCTGTTAGTTCGTATCCATCCAGAAATTGAATTGAACCAAATGTCCATTTCTGGATAGGCACGCGTTCAAGGGCTTTAAGCAAGCCTCAAGTGGCGTAACTTAAAAAAAAAGGGTATCAAAGTCAAACGATTTTATTCCTTGAAAAAATAGGCAAGAACCAGTCCTATGCACATGGCCAAAAAGCCCATCACTCGGAGCTGATTGTCAGGAATTTCCTGGAGTTTGCTCATCCATTTTTTCATTTTGTCGGGGAAGGCAAAATAGGGGATGCCCTCTATGACAAGCACGAGTCCCAAAAGACATAAAAGCAGTTTCATGGGTTTGGAGGTTCCTCAGCGATTGTTTTTTTGACCGTCCGAGATAGATTTTTCATAACCCGGGGTCATCGCATTCTATTCATCGCGGGAAAATTGTATGTTAATTCCACCCTGAAGCCGTGTCAACCAAGTCAGGCCGGGATTATGCATAATGTCCTTGATAACCACCCTGATATTGATTAATGTTGAAAGTTTAATCCCTTTGGGAGCGCGTCACCATGAGTACTTCGCCAAACCGCGTCACCATTGATCTTGCTGCCATTATTCACAATCTCAACCAGGTCAAAAACATCACTGGTCAAAAGACTAAAATTATGGGTGTTGTGAAATCGGACGCCTATGGACATGGCATTGTAAAAGTTGCTGAAAATCTGGCGGCCCATGGTGTTGATCGTTTTGGCGTAGCCTATCTACACGAAGCACTCATGCTAAGGGCAAACGGGATAAAATCCCCTATTGTCGTATTATGCGGCATTCAGGCCCGTGAAGAAGCCCAAACTGTCATAGAAAATGGTTTGATCCCTGTCGTATTTGATGCTGAAAGGGCAAGGATTTTTGCCGAAGAGGGGAAAAGGCTCGGAAAAAAAGTAGACATACAGGTGAAGGTGGATACCGGCATGGGACGTCTCGGTGTCTTGACTTCCGAATACTATGATCTTTTGACAACCATCAAGACATTCGCAGAACTCAATCCGGAGGGGTTGATTTCCCATCTCTCCTCCGCGGATGAAAAGGGCCGGGATTTTACAGAAAAGCAGATTCACGAATTTACAGAGACCATTGATGGGGCCCGGTCCATGGGATTCGAACTCCATTGGAACAATCTGGCGAACAGTGCGGGGACGATGCTCTACCCATCTGCGCACTTTGACATGGTAAGGCCGGGAATCATGCTCTATGGGGGGCTGCCTTCTTTGGATTTTTCGAGCCCGGTTCAACTCAAACCCGCTATGAGCTTCAGGGCCCGAATCCTTCAGGTCAAGACCTTGCCGGATGATACTCCGGTCAGCTATGGCAGGACTTATCACACCCAGGGACAACAGGCCGTGGCAGTGCTTTCTGCAGGCTATGGCGACGGACTCTTCAGAGACCTCTCAAACAAAGGCAAGGTCCTGGTCGGTGGGAAGAAAGTCCCCATTATCGGGCGCGTGTGTATGAATATGACCCTGTGCGATGTCACGGGGGTAGAGGGCGTTAAATCCGGAGACGAGGCCGTTTTTCTGGGAAGTCAAGGCGATGAAGCCATTACAGGTGACGACATGGCCCGCTGGGCGGATACTATATCCTACGAGGTATTCTGTTCCCTGGGACAAAGACATACGAGAGACTATATCTTGGGTTGAGCCGTTCAACGTTCAAGGTTGAAAAGTTCACAGCTCATAGCTCAAAGCTCAAAGTCCGTAGCTTTCAGCCCAGAGCTATTCTTTAAGCCCTGAACCTCTCGTATCTGACTAAGCAACGCTGGAGTCAGTTTTTTGATCAAACTGGCCGCTTAGGCGGCCAGAGGCGGCGCTGAACACTGAACCCGGAACCTATCAGTTTAGGCATGTATCATGAGAGAGAAGCTAGACAGGATTCTTAGGGCAGCACTAAAAAAATGTATTGAGGAAAAGCAATTCCTGGATACTGAAGTACCGAATTACGTCATAGAGATCCCCAATAATCCCGATCACGGCCATTTTGCAACCAATCTTCCAATGACATTGGCGTCTTCTCAAAAACGGCCCCCGAGAGCAATTGCAGAAATCCTTGCGAAGCATTTGAATGAAGACAAAAGTTTCATCGACAAAGTTGAAATAGCGGGACCGGGCTTTATTAACTTCACTCTTAGTAAAAAGGAGTGGTTCAGGTTCCTTGAAACGGTTGTTAGCCTGAAGGACGACTACGGCCGGAGCGATCTGGGTGCTGGGGAAAAAATCATGATTGAATTCGTGAGCGCCAATCCAACAGGACCTTTACACTTAGGTCATGGACGCGGTGCGGCATTGGGGGATACGCTGTGCCGGATCCTCTCATTCACGGGATTCGAAGTCGGGCGTGAGTTTTATATCAACGATGCGGGTCAACAGATCAGGCTCCTGGGGGAATCCATTTATAGCCGCTGGAAGCAGATGTCCGATCCGGAATATCCCTTCCCGGAAAACGGTTACTACGGGGACTATATCTCTGATTTGGCAGGGGAGATATCCGGTAAAAAAGATCTAGAAAGCATGACGGCGGATGAGATCATCAGTCTTTTTGCAGAGAGTGGCAAGGAAATCATGCTTGAAGAGATCCGAAAGGACCTAGATGACTTCGGGGTCTCTTTTGATGTGTGGTATAAAGAAAGCGATATCTATGCCAATGGCCTTTTGGACCAGTCTTTGGAGGCCATCAAGAAAAGGGGAAAAACCTTTGAGAAGGACGGTGCCGTATGGATCAAAACCTCCTCATTTGGGGATGATAAGGATCGCGTCTTCCAAAAAAGCGATGGGCTGTATACCTATTTTGCCTCTGATATCGCCTATCACCTTGATAAGTGGAAAAGGGGATTCACAAAGGTAGTGAACATCTGGGGCGCTGACCACCATGGGTATGTCCAACGGATGAAAGCGGCCATGCAAGCCAATGGCATAGGGGAAACCTGGTTCACCGCACTGCTCATTCAGTTGGTAAAGCTTTGGAGGGGCGGCCAGGAAATCAGAATGTCCAAGAGGGCCGGTAAGTATGTAACATTGAAGGAACTCGTGGATGAGGTAGGCGTCGATGCGGTGAGGTTCGTTTTTCTGACAAAAAACCATGACTCCCCCATTGATTTCGATATAGATATTGTGAAGAAGCAGGACAGCGAAAATCCCGTGTACTATGTCCAATATGCCCATGCCAGAATATGCAGCATCTTCAGAAAGGCGGCGGGAGAGGGTGTTACGCTTGGAGAAGTCGATAACCACATGTTGCAAAGATTGGCATTGGACGAGGAAATGACACTAATAAGAACCATGGCCGAATTTCCGCCACTTTTGGAAGATGTTTCAAAGAATCTCGAGCCCCATCGTTTAACCTATTATCTCACGAACCTGGCATCCCTATTTCACAGGTATTTTAACCTGGGGAATAAAGAGCCGGCGAATCGCATCGTGGTATCTGATGAAGCCTTGTGTCAGGCCAGGCTTTTTTTGGCAGAAGCCGTCCGCATTGTCTTGGCCAATGGCCTCAGACTGCTTGGTATTCATGCTCCAGAGAAGATGTAGGGTATTTCGGTCATGGCAAAGAAAGGATCACGGTCCTCATCAAAAAAGAAGGCAAAGGTCAGGAAGAAATACAAGATCGAAATGACGGCCCTTTCAGTGGCGTTTTGGAGCTTTTGCCTGCTTTTCCTCCTTTCCTGGATTTTCGTGTTGGGAATTCTTGTCGGGCGCGGATTCCTGCCGGAGGCAGTAACGTCTTTGGCTGATCTACGGGGTCAGATCAATAGACTCCAAGCGATTGTAAACCATAATAAGTCTCAAGAAGGCATCCAAAAGAAGAAAGCCAAGTCGGATCCCAAGCTTGTTTTTTACGAGGAACTCTCGAGCAAGAAAGACGAAGCGAAGAAGAAATGGGTGCCGCCGAAAAAGTCAAAATCCGTTTTGGGGGATCAGAAAACCCAGGTAAAGGCCGAACTGCCCAAGCAGGTCGTTGTTGAGACAAAGAATAAACAGGTGGAAAAGCCATCTCAAATTAATCAATCACGGCCTATAAAATCTGTGGCTAAAGAAGGGTATTATACGGTACAGTTGGCATCCCTTGAAGATGAGGCAAAGGCACAACAAATGAGCGCCCGTCTCATAGACCGAGGATATCCGGCCTATTTTTACACGACCATAATCAATGGAAAGGAATATTATCGCGTGAGATGTGGTAGATTCGATACAAGAAATGAGGCGGAGTCATACAACCTAAGGCTCAAGCGGGAATTGAATGTGAAGGGATTTGTCTCAAGACTTGAATAGGGCTTTGAAGAAGAATTTGACCTGGGTAAACCGAAATTGCCAAAAGTGAGCTAAAGTTAATGATTTGCTTGACTTAATCCCTTTAGCAGGTTCAAGGTTCTGGGTTCACGGTTCAAGGTTAACTGATGAAAACCAGACGGCTCTAAAATATTGAAATGCTGCCTCTTGAGTGTAACCTCTGCCGTTCATGGGGCTGTCAACTATTTTAAGGAATATGAAAAATGTAACCACGCTGGCTAATCAACCCTGAACTGGGAACCTGAATAGTAAATTGTTTTCGTAATTAATGTACTTGCACGTTTTGAAGATAAATCTACTCATGAGACACTAATAACCCGTGAGGCATAAAAACCTTTATTTTCATACCAAGCGCCAAATGAAGACAGAGATAAGAAAAGCAGTCATTACAGATATCAGGGTTATCCATAAACTCCTGGCTGATTACGCGGCACAGGGGGCCCTCTTGCCGCGGGCACTGAGTGAACTTTATGAACATTTAAGGGATATCTATGTAGCAGTAGATGACAGCAAAACGGGAGACATCCTTGGGGTATGCGCATTAGGAATATGCTGGGAGGACATTGCTGAGGTAAAATCACTAGCCGTACTCAACCATCAGCAGGGGCAAGGGATAGGCGCAAAGCTTGTGGAAGTCTGTCTTAAGGAGGCCAACGAAATCGGTCTCAAAAGGATTTTCGCGCTCACCTATATCCCGGGATTTTTTTCTCGATTCGGTTTTAGGGAAGTCGAAAAATCAGTACTGCCCCAAAAAGTTTGGGGTGACTGCCTCAAGTGCGCGAAGTTTCCCGATTGCGATGAGGTCGCAATGGTGAAAGATCTTTGATCAAAGGTCGGAAGGAAAAAACAAATAAGGAGTGAACCATGTTTGGCATAGGAATGCCGGAACTCATCATCATCTTAGCCATAGCGCTAATTGTCATCGGTCCCAGCAAATTGCCCGATCTGGCGAGGGCGTTAGGCCGGGGCATGTCCGAGTTTCGGAAAGCCACACAGGAAATAAAGGACAGTTTCGATCTGGATGAGGACCTCCAGGATGTAAAACAGGATCTGGCTGATTCCATCAGCGGTATTGATCAACCCCTTGATTTGGAGGATTCAGAATCGAAGGAAACCGAGCCAAAATATAGGGATTTCGATGAGGTTGTAGACGCCTACGAAGAAAGCAAACTGGTGGACTCATCAGACCCGAAGCGGGAGGAAACGAGCGACTCAGAGGAGAAAGAGAAGGATGGTGAATAAGGAGAAACAGCCTTTCTTGAGCCACCTGGAGGAACTGAGACAAAGGCTGATCGCCACTGCAATTGCTGTAGGGGTCGGATTTGTTATCTGCTATATTTTTTCCGAAAGATTGTTCGAAATTTTGGTCATTCCCTTAAAGGCCAATTTGCCGGAAGGAGACCGGTTGATATTCACAAACCTTCCGGAGATGTTCTTCACCTACCTGAAAACGGGTTTCATAGGGGGAATCCTGCTGGTCGCGCCCTATGTTTTTTACCAATTGTGGATGTTTATTGCGCCGGGCCTCTATCAAAAAGAAAAAAAGTACGTTTTTCCTTTTGTCTTTTTTTCAACCCTCCTTTTTGTCGGGGGCGCCCTGTTCGGCTACTTCGTCGTGTTTCCCTTCGGTTTCAAGTTTTTTTTGGGTTTTGCCAACGATTACATACAGGCATTGCCCTCTGTAAAACAGTATTTTTCCTTTGCCATCAAGCTTCTCTTTGCCTTTGGTATCGTTTTCGAGCTTCCGGTGGTGGTGTTTTTCCTGGCAAAAATGGGTCTGGTCACGCCGGAACTCTTGAGAACAAAGAGAAAATACGCAATTCTCATGACTTTCGTGATGGCTGCGATCCTCACCCCACCGGACGTGATTACTCAATGCATGATGGCCGGACCGTTAATTGTGCTATATGAGGTTGGAATCTTCATAGCGATGATAGCCATAAAAAAGAAAGCCGAAGATACGGGAACTGCTGAGGAAGGAGCAGAGGATTAGATCATTGCTACGGATTTTACCCTATTGAATCACCTTGAGACGCCTACCTGAAACGGTCATCAATAAAGGTTTCTTCTCCACCTCGCCCTGAGAATCAAAAGATATTTGACCAGTGACGCCATTGGGATGATCATGGGATAGAAGTCCTTCTTTGAAATCTCCCCTGGTTCTTAATTCCACGCTACGGATAAGGCTTGTGACAAACCGCATCGTATCATAGCCGGTGGCCGCGAGTATTCCAGGATTTGATTCGAAATTCTCTTTATAAAGCCTGCTGAAATCCTGTGTGGTTTCCAAATCATCTTCTAGAAAGAATCCAGATGGAAAGATGGAGTTTTGAATATACTCTCCCCCCAATTGGACGAGCTCATCGGATTGCCAGAGACTGGTGCCCAAGAAATGGATATCAAAAACATCATGGAAGGGGAACTGAGGAGCTATAAGTGCAACCTGTTGATAGTTGTCCGGAATAAAAACGGCGTCAAAATCCACGATAGGTTCCGGTTCTTCTTCTGAATCGACCCCTACCTCGTCGTCGGCATCTTCTGATTCTTCTTCAATCGTATCGTCCAATTCAAAGTCCTTCATTTCCTCCAACATCCGGAGGACTGACTCGGGTCTGGGGTAGTAGAGACCCACCATTTTTTTGATTTGATCGGCGAAATCGGTGTCATCAGGATTGTAAGATTCAACGGCGGTTATTGCACCCCCCATCTCCTCCAATCTATCCCAGAAGAGGTTCATGAAAAAGCGCCCATAGGAGTTATCAGGGTAAAGGATTCCATATTTGATCCAACCTTTATCATAGACAGCCCGATCCAGGACCTCATTGATTTCCTTTGTTGGCGTCAAAAAATTCCTAAAAACCATCTCTCCTTCATTTGTGATTTTATCTTTTTGCGTCAGAGTGATGATGGGGACGCCCAGCTCCTGGGCTTTCTTGGCGGCGGCTAAAGCGGGCTTGCTGGCAAGTGGACCAATGATGGCCATAACCTTTTCTTTGCGTACGAGTTCCTCAACTTCAGATACGGCAATCTCTTCATTCCCCTTTGTATCTTTGATAATCAATTCCAGTTCCTTGCCGGTTCCGATTTTTTGGAAGAGACCCATGCCTAGTTGGATGCCATTGAGCATTTCCTGACCGTAAATAGAAAAGGGACCGCTGAGGGGGAGAAGACATCCAATAACCCCTTCCTTTACCGACAATTCTTCGTCGATGCGTTCGATCAATTTGCGGCCCATGTCAACCCAATTCTGTTCAGGAGCAGAGCGGATAAGCCCCATGACGGCTGTCCGGGCTTTTTCCAGGTCTCGGTCCTCTAGGTAGGAAGATGCCACCCGGTGATATATCTGAGGGGCGAACGGGGTTCCGGCTGCAAAATCGGCCATTAATTCCAATTCGTCAGGCGTACCTACATTGATCAGACCTTTGAGCCTTTGAGATATCTCACGTCCTTTAACAGATGATTCTTCGAATTCTCCCAAGGCCTTGAGCCACCAATAGAAAGCTTTAGGCAGATCTCCCAGGGCTTTTGAATCCAAGCCTAATAAATAGAGCACTTCGCCCCTTAGGGGGTGAGCGGGATATCTTTCAACCCATTGGGTCCCCTCCAGTTGAGATGCCTTGTAATTCCCCAAGAGGCGATAGGTCTTTAGGATGTCAAATCGGACCTGTGGTGCTTCCGGGTGTTCAGGGTATTCCCTGAAAACCCTTTTTAGAAATACAAGGGCCTCTTCGAGGCGATCTCCCCTCAATCTGATCTTTGCCATCCTATAGAGAGCCATTCTGGGTTTTTCACCCCTCGGATTCTCTTGAAGGTATCGCCCATATTCCTTAAAGGCCTTTTCAAAATTCCCTGAGGCAAAGTCCTTTTCTGCAAGAGTAAAAAAGTCAGGAAGAGGGGGTTTCTCCGGCGGTTTCTCAACAATTCTCTTTGGTTGGCACCCAAAAGAAAAAAAGGCCAACCCCACCACAATGGCGGAGAAGGCCTTGATAATGGAAAATAGATTCAATCTCACTTATCCTTATCCACTTCCTCGAAATCCGCATCTACCACATCTTCATCCTTCGAAGCCTCACCGGCGGGTTGTTCACCACCGGCGCCTTCCTGGGCCTGACTACTGGCCTGGGCATAGACGGCTTCGGCAATTTTATGTGATTTCTGGGTCAATTCCTCGGTGAGTCGTTTGATCTCATCTGTATTGTCTGTCTCCATAGCCTTTTTCAGGTTCTCGATGGCCTGGTTGATATCGGATTTTGTGGATTCATCCAGCTTATCGCCGGCCTCGCTGAGGGACTTCTCGGTGGAATAGACAAGGGAATCTGCCATGTTGCGGGCATCGACCAATTCTCTCTTTTTCTTGTCTTCTTCCGCGTGGAGTTCAGCATCCTTTACCAGTTTATCAATCTCTTCTTCGGAGAGACCGCTGGAAGCAGTAATCTTGATGGACTGTTCTTTTCCGGTTCCCATGTCTTTAGCCGATACATTCACAATGCCGTTTGCGTCGATATCAAAGGTCACTTCGATTTGTGGAATCCCACGGGGCGCAGAAGGAATGCCAACAAGCTGAAAACGGCCCAAAGTTTTATTAGTGGCGGCCATCTCTCTTTCACCCTGAAGCACATGGATTTCAACGGCCGGCTGATTGTCGGCCGCCGTGGAAAATATCTGACTCTTTTTGGTGGGTATTGTTGTGTTTTTCTCGATGAGCTTGGTGAATATCCCTCCGAGCGTTTCAATTCCGAGGGAAAGAGGGGTCACATCCAGCAGCAGAACATCCTTGACCTCCCCCTTCAATACCCCGCCCTGGATCCCGGCACCGATGGCCACGACCTCGTCCGGGTTGACGCCCTTGCTGGGTTCCTTGCCAAAGACTTCCTTCACTTTTTGTTGCACCATGGGCATCCTGGTCATGCCGCCGACCAGGATGACATCATTAATTTCGCCGGCTGCCAATCCGGAATCTTTCAGTGCGGTCTGGCAGGGACCCACAACCCTATCCACCAGATCATCCACCAATGATTCCAATTTGGCTCTTGTGAGTTTAATATTAAGATGTTTCGGGCCGCTCGCATCGGCCGTTACGAAGGGCAAATTGACATCGGTTTCCTGGGAACTGGACAATTCCATTTTTGCCTTTTCGGCGGCTTCCTTTAGCCTCTGAAGGGCCATCTTATCGCCGCGAAGATCGATGCCTTGATCCTTTTTGAACTCGTCCGCGAGGAAATCAACAATGCGCAGATCAAAATCTTCTCCACCGAGGTGTGTATCCCCATGGGTGGCTTTGACTTCAAAAACACCCTCACCGATCTCCAGGATTGAAATGTCAAAGGTCCCGCCGCCGAGATCAAACACGGCGATCTTCATGTCGCCCTTTTTATCCAATCCATAGGCCAGAGAGGCTGCAGTAGGCTCATTGATAATCCTTTCCACATTCAGCCCTGCAATTTTCCCTGCGTCTTTTGTAGCCTGTCTCTGGCTGTCATTGAAGTAGGCCGGGACAGTGATTACGGCATCCGTTACCTTTTCTCCAAGATAGTCTTCGGCCGTCTGCCGCATCTTTTGTAGTATCATTGAAGATATTTCGGGAGAGCTATAGGCCTTGCCCCTGGCCTCCACTTGGGCGTCTCCGTTGTCCGCCTTTGTGATCTTATAGGGGAGCACGCCAATATCTTTTTGAACTTCTTGAGAATCATATTTTCGACCGATTAACCTTTTTACGGCGAAAATGGTATTGTCGGGGTTTGTAATGGCCTGACGTTTGGCGATCTGTCCTACCAGCCTTTCCCCCTTGTCGTTAAAGGCAACCATTGACGGAGTCGTTCTGGTGCCTTCTGCATTTGCGATAACAACCGGATCTCCTCCCTCCATTATCGCCACGCAAGAGTTTGTCGTACCTAGATCAATGCCTATGATTTTGCCCATCTCTTCCTCCTTGCCGTCTGCGTACTTAATTCTTAGCTTTCGCCGTCGGGACTATCGCCTTGATTTGTTGATTCATTTGGCTTTCCTTTGCTTACAACCACCATGGCAGGTCGAATCAACCGCTGGTTAAAGGTGTAGCCTTTCTGAAATTGCTCAAGTATAGTGCCGGATTCGACATCCTCATGCTCAAGTTCGGAAACAGCATGATGATAGTTCGGATCAAAGCATTCACCCTGGGCTTTTACTTCCTCGAGTCCAGCTTTTACAAGGGTGTCTTTCAAACCCTTGAGGGTCAATTCAACCCCTTCCTTCAGGGCGTTAAGTGAGTTTTCGTCATTAGCGTGGGATAATGCCTTCTCAAGATTATCCATGACAGGCAGTATTTCTTTCACGAGGGTCTCGTTGGCATATTTAACCCACTGTTCTTTGTCCTTGGCATTCCTTTTCTTAATGTTTTCTATGTCTGCCTGAGAGCGCAGGAAAAGATCGTAGTTTTTTTGAGATTCCTCCCGGAGTTGCTCGATTTTCTCAAGCAGCTCGGATTTGGTCATTTTTTCAAGAGGCTTTTCTTTGTCTTTTCCCCCATCTTTGACCTCAATCTTGAGATGCTTTTCTTCTTTTTTGTATTTTTCCCTTTCCCGTTTGCCACTCATATCTGCAACACATATACTCCTTCGGTTTGAATCTAGGCCCGAAATCGATTAATTTCAAATGGATACGGCCTATTAAAACTCATGTAACGTTAAGCATCAGGGAATCCTTTGTCAAGGCAGACTGGGCAGGGTTTTTTGGGCAGAATTATAGGGACTCCAGTCCCTTTGTGAGGTTTTTCCAATCGGCGTTTTTGGATGAGTAAAAGCCTTCGCAATTCATGAGCCGTTCCCTATTCTGACGGATAATTTGGGTCAAATTTTCTATGAGTTCACGGGCAAAGCGCCGGGTAAGGATACGGGTTTCTTCTTCATCTTGACCGGTGGGTTTTATAAATAGGCCATCTGCGCCGGCCTGGAACATGGCCACGGCATCACCGATAAGGGACTTTCTGGTGTAAAACACCGCCGATACCCCTGGATAACGATCCCTCACCTTGTTAATATTCCCAATGCCGTATTTTCTGTTTTGACCGATACGGTTGCAGACATCCTCAAAAAGTTTTCTCCAGTCATCCACCACAGCAAATAATCTCATAAGGAATTCTTTTTCTTTATCATTTTGAAAAGAAATCAAGCCATCATAAACATCCTCAAGGGATTTAAATCCGGCTATCCTCATTTCAAGTTCTTTCTTAGGTGTCATATAGGGCTGATTCACATCCGGGTCTTGTCCCCATAAATCGAGCAAAAAAAGGATCGGGATCCTATTGCCTAAGTCCTTTTTGGCTTCCTCGAAGGTATATGTCTGAAGAAAAGAGAAACCCGGAGCGCTTGGGGCAATTTCATTCCTTACAAGATCATGTTCAAAATCCGAATCATCGATAAAACAAATGATGGGCTCATTCATGACATAGGCTCTAGAAGATTGGATAATATTCCTATTCCAATCCTTTCCCGGTCAGTCTTTGAAGGGCCTCCACATACCTGGATCTTGTCTTTTCAATGATTTCCGGGGGGAGCTTTGGAGGCGGGGGTGTTTTTGGCCAATCCAGTCCATTGAGATAGTCTCTCAGGAATTGTTTGTCGAAGCTATTCTGGGAACCTCCGGGTTTATATTCATCCATGGGCCAGAACCTCGATGAATCGGGCGTCAGCACCTCGTCGATGAGTAAGATCTGATCATCTTTGATACCGAACTCAAACTTGGTGTCTGCAATGATGATACCCTTCGTTTCCGCAAGTTCCTGGCCGGTTTGGTATATGCTTAGACTAAGGCTTTGTATCTTCTCAGCGTTGTCGTTTCCGATCAGATCAACCACTTTGTCAATGGATATGTTTTCATCGTGAGTGCCCGCCTCAGCCTTGGTTGATGGCGTAAAAATGGATTCCGGCAGTTTTTGGGATTCAACCAATCCTTCAGGAAGGGGAATATCGCAAATACTTTTCTTTGATTGATATTCAAGCCAACCCGAACCGGATATGTAACCTCTGACAATACATTCAACGGGCAAGGGCTTTGCCTTTTTCACCAGCATGCTGCGACCCTCGAGATCGTTGATGTAACTTTGGCATTGGCTTGGATACTCATTAGGATCGGCCGAGACGATATGATTTTCTACAATGGATTTGAAATGATCAAACCAAAATAATGAGATCTGAGTCAGGATTTTGCCTTTGTCAGGGATCGGATCGTCCATAACAACGTCAAAGGCGGACATCCTATCAGATGCCACGATAAGCAACATATCCTCAATCTCATAGATATCTCTCACTTTTCCTCGTTGTACGAGGTTTAGTCCCTCAAAATTTGTTTGCAACATAGCATTTTTGGCCATTTCTCTGTCTCCTTTGAATATTTGCTTTTGCGTAAAAGGGTTTAGCTGAAACAATCAGTTGAGAATGCAAATCGATGCCAAATCAACCTATAAAACAGCAGATGGATATCTTTTCTTATGCGGGGACCATTGTCAAGGATTGGAATGGCTTTCGATCCACCAGTCACTAGTTTTTGGAAATTCCTAAAGATCTATAATTCCGAACGATAAGCTTAGAGGTTATGATTTGGAATGAATATTGAATATTTTTCTAGAATGCGTTTATAGTATATTCGAATATTTTCGAAGAGGTCTATCCAGGTAAATAATTCAAGGTTCTCTATGCAATTCACAAAGGAAAAACGGGAGCTCAGAGACACTATTCTTGGATTTGAGAGAAGAATCGAGGACATGCATCTGGAGTTTCAGAAGTATCGCTTTGGGGAAGAGACTAAGATGCCGGATTGGGAGAGACTGGAACGGGAGCTTTTTGTCTTTTCAAGGAAAAAGATCGTCGATATTGAACTCTCCAGACAGTTGGATAGAATCCTTTTCAAGTTTCAAAACCGCAAGAAGATATGGTTGACGTGGGCAGATGAGGTCCATCACACTTCTTAAGAAGCCTTTTTTACTTTCCTCAAATACTCGCGGTAATAATCAAGCACTCTATTTCTGAAAACCACGGTCTCTTCAAAGGGCGGCAATCCTTTGTATTTCTTTACCCGATGGGGTCCCGCATTGTATGCAGCAAGGGCCAGACTGATGTCCCCCCTCTGTTCCTTCATCATTTTAGCGAAATATCGGAACCCGTGTTTAATGGCCAGATCGGGCTTGAGGCGGTCATCCGATTTTTGTCTTAAAAGATCTTTCCTATATCGGGCGAACAATTTCTCACGCTTTCCCTTCAGCGCCAAGGATTGCTTGGCCAATTCATGAGCTTGGGTTGCAAATTTCAAAGCATTGTTTTTTTCGATCTTTAGCAATGTCTCTTTGGCCCTATTCCCCTTTTTTCTTTCCTGTACAAAGAGCGAGACGGCCTTGCTGAAATAGGAAGGTTCGTAGATATTCTTCATCCCAAGATCCCTGCCAGTCTTGGGCATGATCTGAGTTAGACCGGCAGCTCCGACGTGTGATATGGCTCTTGGGTCAAATCTGGACTCCCGTCTCATCAAGGCCATAAAAAGCAAAGGGTCAACGGGATACTCCTTATCTGAATATTTCATGAGGGTGGATTCAAGAAGCGGAGCAAATCGAGTGGCTTTTTTCCCGAGGGCTTTCTTCCAGGCGCTCGAGGAATTAGAGTTTGTCCGTGGGGCGCCCCTATCGAGGTCGAAACTTCGTAAGCGTTTTGGAGAAGCATGTTTCACAAAGTTATGGAACACTGCATTGACGAATTTCACATTCTCATGAGTGAGGGGATAGGCATTCGCTTTCTCTCCACGACAAACATTATAGAAATGACCCAGGGCATCCCGCAGCTTGTTATTTGTACTCTTTAGGCTTCTTTCCAGGGTTTTATCTATGACCTTTGCACACACCTCTCCGTTCAGTCTCTCGTCATGTTGGTTCTTTAGCCTTGCCCTGTAGGCTATGATCTTTTTCTCGGCCTGTTCGATGGCCTGCCTATGGGCCAACATCTGAGCTGCAATGCGCTCGACCTTTTCACCCAAAGACTTCTCACGCTTATTTGAAAGCAAATACTTCTCCGTCTCTTCAAAAAGTTTTTCAGCCTTTTCAAACAACGTTCTGGCAGCTTCGTAATCCTGGTCAATAAACACATTAAGACCGAGGGATTTTCCGATTTCGGGCCTAACCCACAAAATGCCAGCTTCGCCCCTGTAGGATTTGTTTTCGAGACTCTCTGAAAGGGCCTCTAAGTTATAGGCGACGATGTATTTCCTGAGTAAAGGATATTCTTGAGCCGGAACAGCCTGTGGAACACCCGAGAGGATAGTCAAAAGAATGCCTGCTAAGATGGAGGCTCGAAGGTATTTGGTGTAAACAATAGGCTGCATCATGGGTGTTCCAATTCCAAACATTAAGTAGATTCCCTAATATGGGCAGATAACAGCAATCCATCTGCAAAATACAGGCCTTCCGGTTCCGAGTTTACACCGACTATACTAAGAGATCAAAAAAATCAACAAAATCAATAATCGTGACCCAGCAAATGAAGATTACCGACATGCACGTTTTTGAGACCGGCCCTTTCCGCGGCTTCTTTGCAGCGCGACGCATGGGTGCGAGAGGTGGTGGGAAGATCATTGAGATAAAATTGGGGATAAAAGGCGAGAAGGCTGTAGGGGATCTCAGGGTCTAAGCCAGTAATAAATTGGGCTATGCCACTTACTTCGGCTTCGTCAACATACCCCGGCACCAGGAGCGTGCTGGCGATAAGAAAGGGCGGTTCCTTTCTTTTGTTTGTCCAGGAAGAAAGATGCTGAAAATTCTCAAGGGTTTTTCTGTTTGTAACACCGCACAGGGCATAATGAAGACCTTTATTCCAAGCCTTAAGGTCGAACTTAATGCATCCTCCCGAGTTCATGGACAACTCGGCCATCATTTTCAAATAGGTCGTCTGAACGGCACCGTTTGTTTCCCAGCAAATCCGAAGAATTCTTTCGGCAGTTTCCTCCATCGCGAGTTTGGAGGCCTTGACAGCATGAAGGATCTGAGGCGCTGGGTCGCCTCCGAAATAGCAAATACAGGTGGTTTCTTCGTCGACTGCGTCAGCCAAATCCTTTGAGCTGAGTTTGTAGATTGAGGATGTGTGGTCCTTGAAATGGTAGTTTTGACAATACAGGCAGTTGAAAGAACAGGCGTGATAAAAGACAGCCAAATTCTTATACCCATATTCAGGGCCCTCTCGCAGGCCGTAAGCCGGATAACCACAACCCGTCCCTGCAGGACAAACAAAGCTGCCGACGCAGTTGGTGGGGAGAGGGTCATGGTAATAATAAACATTGCCCTCATGGGGGCGGCCTCCTCGAATTGTGCCATTTTGAGCACGGCGCAATCCACAAAATCCCTTGTCCCCTTCAGGTATCTGACAACCATGCATGCAAAGGGAGCATTCAATTCCCACCGGTGAATGGGGGGGGCCGTTGGAAGCCCAAAGGCATCTCGGCTTTCATCATGGACATTTTTGATATGCGGCCATACTTCATCAAAATGATCCCTGATGCAATCTACACAGAACCCGATCACATCGGAAATGGTCTTCGATTTCTTTTGACAATGATTACATAACCCCATCTGAATAATTCCTATCCAAAAATTGAATAGACTTTCGCCAATGCTCGGTCTCTATTGCTTTCGGTGATTTCAATCAACTGGACGTCTTTTCGACCTTTGACATCTTCAATGAATGGAACGCCTCGCAAAGCAATAGAACCAAGAACAGGATTCTCTGAGTCAAGGGCTTCCATCAATGTCTTTTTGAACAATTCAGAAAAGCACTCCATTTTCCCTATTTCATCAATTATGATGATGTCATCAGCACGCTTGGCTATCATAGATGGTACTGCGATTTTTTCAATATCATCAATATTTACGCCATATCGACCTACTCGAAATCGACCACCGATGCCTATATGGGCAAGAATCCCCTTATGCCCATCCAAAGTAGTGATAGAAAAACCACACCGCCCACCTTTCTCCCTTATCTCACGAGTAAAGAATCCGGTCATTGGTCCGGGAATTTTCTTTATAACTTTCTCAATAACCGTTGATTTGCCGCATCCCGGAGGACCGGTGACGAGTATATTCTTTGACGATCCGTTCATGATGTCGCTTTTTCAGGTTCCTTTTTTGAAGAAGATATAGGGCGATTTGCCTAAAGCTTCTAAACCGCTGCCGCCAGAAGGCAAGTGCTCAAGGCTCCCTATGGCCAAAAAGCCTTCTACTGCCAGGCTCTCAGCAATTTTGCGAAATGCCGGCATCTTGATTTCTTCATCGTAATATGTGAGGAGGTTATTGCGTAAAAGAATGAGTTGAAATCCCTTGTCAGGTGGACCTTCCAGCAAATTGTGTTTAACCCAGGAGATATCTTGCTTCAAAGGGGGTAATATCTCAAACAGACGCCTTCCTTTTCGAGAACTGAAGTAGCGGCTTTGTATCTCGAGGGAGACTTCTTTCAAGCTGCTCTTTTGATAGGAACCCTGTCTTGCCTTTTCCAAGTAAAGCGGGTTCATATCAGTGGCCAATAAATGAAGACGAGGGACATCATCGAATTGATCTTTCAACATATCCCATAGGATTTTCAGGCTATAGGCCTCTTCTCCACAGGCACATCCTGCCGACCAGACCTTGATCTCTTTTCTTTCCTTTGAAAAAAGAGGAGGGAGCACGTGCTCCTCTAAGGCCTGCCAAAGACCCCGGTCGCGAAAGAATCGACTGATCGAAACGGTCATAAGGCATTCGCAATCAGCGCGAACCGCCCCATGGGCATCAAGCTGAAGAATATAATCCTCGATTGTCCGGGACCCCACATCCAGCATATGGCGTCTGAGTCTTTTTTTGACGCCTTTCCTGACCTTCCTGTATCCATCCCAGGAAAGCCCCAGGTGATCCAGAAGCCGGCGGAACTGATGGTCGTCCATGAATACTATTTTAC
This sequence comes from uncultured Desulfobacteraceae bacterium, assembly GCA_964459445.1. Lineage (GTDB taxonomy): Bacteria > Desulfobacterota > DSM-4660 > Desulfatiglandales > HGW-15 > CAYWMP01. The sequence continues at coordinate 21,273 of CAYWMP010000018.1, read as the reverse complement.
AGGATTGGGTGCGGGATGTGAACTTTCTGGTTGGAAAGGATGTTGGAGCTCCTCTAGGCGAGGCGATAATAATTCATGAATGAGAGACAAAAAGAAAAATAGAGCAAACGCCTAGATCCGTATCGTTTCTTTCCCGAGTGTAAAGCGTTTTAGGGCCTCTTCATTGATCGTGACACCAAGCCCCGGCTCCGAAGGGACATCGATGGTGCCGTCGGGGTTGAGTACAAATTCTTGATGGATGATATCGGTCTCCCAATACCTTTTGGATTCAGAGATGTCGTTTGGGTAAATGAAATTGGGGAGCGAGGCAAGAGCCAGGTTCACCGCGCGTCCAATGCCCGTTTCAAGCATTCCCCCGCACCAGACTCCAACATGATTTTCATTGGCGATATTATGAATTTCTATAGCCCGTGCCAGGCCGCCAACGCGGCCTTGTTTGATGTTTACAATGCCACAGGCCTTCAAGGCAAGCGCTGTTCGTAGGGCGGACGGGCTTCGAATGGACTCATCCAGGCAAATGGGGGTAGTGAGAATCGATTGGAGTTTAGCATGGCCCAGAAAATCGTCATAGGCCAGGGGTTGTTCTATCATCATGAGGCGGTATTCATCTAAAGCCCTGAAAAGTTCAACATCCTTTTGATCGTATGCGCTATTGGCGTCAACCATAAGCGATAGGTCCGGATATTCAGAGCGAACCCTCTTGATTGCCACTACGTCATTCCCGGGTTTGATCTTGATTTTGACCCTCGGATATCCCTTGGCTAAGAGGGAATCAATGCGCTCCATGAGTTCATCGACACTCCTTTGAATACCGACCGAGACGCCTGAAACCACTTTATTCCTTTGGCCACCCATAAGAAGGGCAAGCGGTTTATCCTCCAAGCGGGCTTTCAAAATCCACACCGCATTCTCCATAGCTGCTTTAGCCATGGGATGCCCTTTGAGGTGCGAGGTTTTGGCCGCATATTCTTCGTATCCATTGATTCTGAAACCCAGGACAGAGGGGATAATGAAATCCTTCAGGATGTGCTTTGCAGTATTGATGGATTCGTAGGTGTAGAGGGGTTTCTTTCCGGCGACACACTCTGAATAGACGGTTCCGTCAGGCGTATAAATCTTGAGTATTAAGCGCTCTAATTCGGTCAGACGTGCATTACTCGTCTCAAAGGGGTGGACCAGGGGTAGGCGGATGTGGATAAGATCTACCCTTTCAATTCGCATTGGGGCACCCTCTTGTCCTCGTTTCAACTCTTCGCTATTCAACAATTCGGGGGCTTAGCAATCTCCTTACAGGGACGAAAGGACTTCTTGGCTGTACATAAGACGTTGCAAGTCAGCGGGCGGGGTGACCCTTATATATGATTCATGGATAACCTTCAGGCACGTCGTTGTGATGGTTCGCCGCCCGCCGTACAAAGGCGGCGTTCAAATGGCCGCTCACTGAACCAAGTTCGTCCCTTCCAAGAGATCCCCAAGCCCCCGCTTTATCGAACATGCTTTAAAAGTGATAAAACGTTACTGGTCCTCTAGCGTCACCGTCTCGATCCTATTTCTTGCGCCTCTTGCTCTGTTCCAACTCCCGTCTTTGGGGGACCAAGACGTTCCCAGGGCTGAATGTCTCAAATTCTGTAAAGAGCTTTTCCGCTCTCTCAATCCTCTCATTGATGCTCTTGTCGCAGTATTGAAGCGCAGCGATAACCAAAGACTCTAAAAGTGCCGTCGATGCGCAGAAGCTGTGGAATACAGAGAGACCATCCGAAGGCACAACGAATTGATGATTTGCCAAATGGGAAAGGGGAGAAAAATCACTATCCGTAAGAAGGATAACCTTGGCTCCAGTTTTTGAAAACGCTTCGGTAACTCTGAGGGAGAGTTTTGCATAGCGGCGGTGACTGATCACAAAAAGAAGGTCATTCTTTGTTACATCCACCAGCACATCCGGGAGCATCGAAGCTTGTGCATCCAAGAGGATAGCGTGAGGACCAAGGTATTTGAGAAGCACATAAAAAAGATACCCCAAAGCGAAGGATGTTCGTTGCCCCATGATATAAAGTTTTCCCTTGGGCCTGCCAATCATCCTTGCGACCTTGGCGAACTGATCTTGGTCAATTTGGGCATGGGTATGCTGGAGATTTTTCATAATGTAGGAGAAGTTGTCTCCCAGGACGTCTTTTCCGCCCTTCTTGAGTTGCTTCTTTTTGAGTGTGTAACGCTGGATAGGGGACTCGAGTTTAGAGACAACATCGCTTCGGAGATGTTCCTGGAACTGGGAAAAGCTGCCGTATCCCAGACGAGATATGAATCGAACGACCGTGGCCTTGCTTACACCGGTCTTCTGGCTGATGGAGGTGACGTTTTCAAAGACCGTCTCAGGATAATGCCTTGAGATGAAATCTGCGATTTTGGTTTCACTCGGCGTCAGTTTGTCGAGAGATCGAATCCGTTCAATAAGATGGTTATTGGTCATGTTTAGCTCCTTACACCGCGATTCTTTGACTAAACGAGTCAAACAAATCTGACAGGCGTTGACAAACCAAAGGTGTTCTGAGTGTTCAGTGTTCAGTAGTTCAGAGTTTAGGAGGGATAGAGGCAAGGAACCAGTTTCTCTTTCCTGAACACTGAACCCCTGAACACTCGCATTACCTGAGGCTTCGAAATAATGATCAACGTTGATTCAAAGTTGAAACAAATTTCAAATATTTTTGGCTAGAAATAGTTGTTGCAAAAAACATTTTAATGAAATAAATTTTTCATAATTTATACAACCGCATCATTGGTGTCAACTCCAAAGAGACACCAATCACAGGAAGAAGACGCCGAATAGGAGATCCCTGTTTATGACTCATAAAGATCCGGATCTAAGTCCATGGCTCTCGGAGGTTCGAAGAGACCTACACAGGCACCCTGAGATATCTCACAAAGAGGAAAGAACCACTGAGAAAATCGTAGGCATACTAGAGGGATTGGGGATCGAAGTCCAGAGATTTCAGGACATGACCGGTGCAGCCGCCCTGATTAGAGGGGCTGAAGACGGTCCTACTCTAGGGCTCCGGGCGGATATTGATGCCTTGCCTATCCAAGAGTTGGGGGACGTACCTTACAAGTCAACCATCGACGGGGTGATGCACGCCTGCGGACACGACGCAAACACGACGATTATGCTCGGCGTGGCTAAAAGGGTTATGGAAGCAGACCTGACCTCTAGGATGAAAGGACATGTGAAGTTCATTTTTCAGCCAGCGGAAGAAAGGGGTGCCGGGGCAAAAGCAATGATCGCCAGGGGAGTATTGGAAAATCCAAGATTGGATCGAGTTATCGCAGGCCACATGTCCACGGACCTGCCGGTGGGATCCGTGGGTGTTTTTCGTGGGCTGGGATACGCATCAGCAGATCATTTCGTCCTGGAAATCCTGGGGAAGGGATCCCACGGAGGCCGTCCTGAAGAGGGGATCGATCCTATTGTGGCGGGGTCCTATTTTGTGACCCATGTTCAATCCATTCTTGGCAGGAATATTAAACCAACAGAGGCGGCCGTCATCTCCGTTGGGAAGTTCAGGGCCGGAGATGTTGGTAACGTGATACCTGAAAAGGCCCAATTGGAAGGCACCATCAGGACACTTTCGGAAGTAACACGGAAGACAGTGTTTCAAAGGCTTCAGGAAATCGTCTCTGCCCTCGAAAAGACTTTTCTTGTGACTTGCCGATTCAATCTCCACGAAGGTATACCGCCCTGTGTCAATGATGATGAAGTCGCGGCCTTTCTATACCAGGTCTCCGAGAGTGTCCTAGGTCCGGATAAGGTCGAGTACCTACCACCCATCATGGGAGCGGAGGATTTTGGCTTTTTTACGCGTGAGTGCCCCGGCGCCATTATGCGATTAGGGTGCTCCAATAAGGAAAAAGGACTGGTTTATCCACTCCACTCACCTCACTTTGACATTGACGAAGAAGTCCTCGAGATCGGGGTTGCTATTTTCTACGAGGCCATAGAGCGATATTTGGGGAAATAACTCGACCTAAATCAAAAGACTCATCAAAAACCGGCTCAGATCGACAAATGATTTGGTGTTGACATATTAGAAATCGTTTTGGTATGAATGAAACATCCAATTCAAAAATTTAAATAATGTAACAACCATTTCTTAATTCAAATACCTCATATTTTATAAACAGACAAGCAAGGGTTTGGGGATTGGCCTGTGGGCTTTGGTTAACCTGCAGGGTTGGGATACAAAGCTTTTAAAAGGAGGAAAGGGTCATGATAAGACGAATGTTGGGTATTGTTCTTTTGTCTATTTTCGCATTAACAACACTGTTTGTGTTTCATGCACCTGCGTTAGCAGGTAAAGATGATGACACGCTCAATTTTTCCTGGAAAAAGGAATTGGAAACTCTGGACCGCTATTTCAATACGGCCCGCGAGGGTATGATCGTCAGCCGTCAGATTTGCGACGATTTGCTGTACCGCGACCCGGACACCTATGAGTACAAACCCCTTTTGGCAGAATCCTACAAATGGCTGGATAACACCACCATGGAGTTTGAGCTTCGGCAGGGCACCACGTTTCATAATGGTGAGAAATTCGATGCCGATGATGTGGTGTACACCATTAATTTCGTGAGCAATCCGGACAATAAAGTGCTGGTACAAAGAAATGTCAATTGGATAGCGAAGGCTGAGAAACTGGGGCCTTACAAGGTGAAGCTATATTTGAAGGATCCCTTCCCATCAGCCCTTGAATACCTGGCCGGCAATATTCCCATATATCCCAATGAGTATTATGCCAAAGTTGGGCCCAAGGGTTTCGGTCTTAAGCCTATCGGCACCGGACCCTATAAGATCGTTGAAAATGATGTAGGCAAAAGACTCGTATTTGAAAGGAACAAAGACTACTTTAAGGACAGCCCCAAGGGGCAACCGGCCATCGGAAGACTCGTTCAGAGGACCATTCCTGAAATCACCACCATGGTTGCCGAGCTGATGACGGGGGGGCTGGATTGGATCTACCAGGTCCCTAAAGATCAGGCGGAGAGTCTGGAAAAGGTGCCTAACGTGAATGTCCTCAAGGCTGAAACCATGCGTGTGGGCTGGATTGTCATGGATGCCGCCGGGAGAACGGGCGAAAATCCATTCCAAAAATTGCAAGTCAGGCGGGCCGTGGCCCATGCAATCGATCGAGAAGCCATCTGTAAAAATCTGGTGGGGGGGCAGTCCAGGGTGATCCATTCGCTCTGTTTCCCATCCCAGGTCGGCTGTACAGACGATGTCACGAAGTACGACTACAATCCTAAAAAGGCCAAATAGCTTCTGGCTGAAGCGGGCTATCCCAATGGATTTAAGATTGATTTTCATGGTTACCGTAACCGGCCCTATGCTGAAGCCATGATTGGTTACCTCAGAGCCGTCGGTATCAAAGGCAACCTTAAACATCTCAAATACTCTGCCCTCCGTGAAAAGGTTTACGGCAATAAGGTCACTTTCAACTTTACAACCTGGGGTTCCTATGGGGTCAATGACATATCCAATATTACCGGGCGCTTTTTCAAATTCAGCAAGGTGGACTTTGCGCGGGATCCCCAGGTCCGAGATTGGCTGGAGCAGGGTGACACTACCATTGATGTGGCAGAGCGAAAAGAGGTCTATAAAAAGGCCTTGCAACGCGTATCGGAGAAGGCCTATGTCCTTCCCTTATTCACCTGGGTAGCTAACTAGCCTACAGAGACGTAGATAGCATGCCAGCGAGCTGGTGAGCTGTTACAGGAAATGATTGCTCTTTGAATGCAAATCAAATGGATGAGTCAAGAGCAAATCCTTTTCTAAAGCTTGTATGGAATCTCAACGAAGTTGTGCTTGGCGGGATTGAAGTCTTTGGTGTTGCGGGTACACAGTTTGATGTGATTGATGATGGCAAGAGCTGCCTGGAAAGCATCCGGCAATTTCCATCCATATTGACGACGCAAATCAGCAGCCTGATCGGCGACCTCCTTCTCGATCGGGAGTATCGTGTATTGATCCATGAGCGATTTGGCCTTTCTGGTGGCCTCCAATTCGCTAAGCCCAACCAGTATCTCAGCACGTGTTATAACTGAAATAGCTGTCTTGTCAGGATCCAATCTAAGGATATACTTCGTGGCTTTTGAGACATTATTAAAATGATCGATGAGGATGACAGAATCCAGCAACCTCTCCAGCATTTCTTTCTATCTCCACTCAGAACGCATTTTCTTTTGATATGTCAGGCCATTCCCCTTCTTCCATAATCCCGTGGAGGTTTTCACAAGCATTTCATAGGTATTTTTTCCTTCCTCTTCTTTCAAGCGCCCTATTCCCCGTCGAATTGCTTCGGCCATGGATATACCGATGGATCTGCTATAACTCTCAAGCCATTGCTTGTCTTCACTCGATAGGGTTATTATTGTTCGTTGGCTTCCCATTGATTCCTCTCCTGTTCGCAACTTAAAAATGATATATACTACTGTATATCACTCAGTGCAACATGTCAATCCCTCGAAGGAGGGGCAGTTGGCCCCAAAATGATTTAGTTATTCTTTTTTTAAAGCCAACAAGATTCTACATCACGGTGAATTGGAGAGGTTAATAATCACCTAAAAAAGTACATGTTGCAGATATCTCGAACTGATGAGAGGGGAACCTGACAGAGTATAAGCTTGAGGAAATATTGTTGAGTCGATGACTGAGGTCATCATAAGGAGAATATCATGTTAACCCTCATCCGTAACGGCAGGCTGTTTGCTCCGGACGATAAAGGCGCCCGGGATATCTTGATCGCCGGGGATAGGATTGTTCGAATCGACAACCGGATTGATTTACCTCCAAGTCTTATGGCACAAACGGTGGAGGCCGAAGGGCAGACGATTACGCCTGGCTTTATCGACCTTCAAGTTCATATCATTGGCGGCGGAGGGGAGGGAGGGCCCGCCACGCGGATTCCTTTGCCAAAGGGAAGGATATCATATGCCGGTAATTTGTACTCCTGAAGAATTGATGGGAGGGTCATATAATGTGGGAAGATCCGATAGTTTTGGAAGTCAGGCGCATTCGAGAGGAACTTGCAGCCAAACTGGACTTTGATGTCGGCGCCATTTTTGATGACTTGAGAAAGAGGCAGGTAGCACTTGGTTCAAGGCTCATACGCCGCAAAAAAGAGCCAAAAACTGAACAAGCACCTCTAACTAATCGGGAAGCAACTGAACTTCATCCGGGCCGGTGATTCACCCACAGGATTTCTGCGGTCGTCCTAGAATGCGGTGAAACGACATAGGTTCCAAAACAACTTGTCCCCAAGATTCTTGGTTTCAAAAGAGAAAAATAAAGTGACACTCTTCGTTGCTTTATATGACAAGCTTCCATATTCTGCTGATACCATTTAGATATCACGCCTCCAAAAATATCCATTTTTCAACACCTAACATTAAAGCAGCTATTTATTCTACCGGAAACGGGGCAAGCTTTTGAGGTAAAGCGGGCGAATTCCGCTCGCGACTCTTATGAACAGAAAAGTTTTGAGTTTTTGTTCGGATTGGCCAGGACCGACCGGGCTGCCGATGGAACGATTTCAGAAGGGGAGGATGAGAGAGGGATTATGAACATTCCTTGAAATGGAATCGGTGGGGGAAGCGAGTTTGGCGTCATTCCGGATCACACGTTCGGTTGGGATGAGAAGCCGATGTACCCCTTTCTTTGGACGCCGGGATTGCGACGGCTTGTTTCGTCGAAGGTGAAGACCTCTGTCTTTCCATTGACCACCGTCTCCAGGTGGACGGGGCGGTCCCAGAGGTAAAAGAGGTGTTCCAATGTCTTCTCCCGGTACTCCTTGTCCAACTCTATCCCCTCGTAGGCATGTTTGAGGTAAAGCTCCCTCTTCCCTTTATAGTCGCCGTCTTCCACCATAATCACGGGGATGTCGAAAGTACTCAGATGGGTCACCAGGAGGGCTTTGATCCGTTGCCAGTCCCGGTCGCTGATCACATATTTGATCTCGCCTATTTCCTGGCGACCGTAGTAGAGATAAAGCTCCAGGTCATTGACCAGCTCTTCCGTCAAAAAGTGCTCCATAAAAAACCGGTCGCTGTAACTCCGTCTCACCTCGAAAATCTTCTCTATTCCCAGGCCGAGGTCCGTGTCCCATACCGCCTTTTTGGTGGGATCCTCACATTCCTCCCACTCCCTTCCGAACCGTCCCTTATTCCAACGCGTTTCGATGTCTTCCAAAATTCTCAATCCCACAAGATACGGATTGATTGTACGCGGATTCGTGGCAAGCACTCGAGCATTGTAAAGATTGTAATAGCCGTGTTCTTCTTCCTTGAGAAACCCTTCCTTGAACAGGCGTTCCATGATCCTTATATGCCAGAAGCTGGCCCATCCTTCATTCATGATCTTGGTTCGCCTTTGGGGCATGAGATAGCGGGACTGGTCCCGGATGACGGAAAGTATGTCTTTTTCCCACTCCTGCAAAGGTTTTGGAGAGTGGTTTATGATGTAGAGCAACATGTCGCGCTCCGGTTCAGGAGGGGTCTTTTTGTTGTAATCTTCTCTGGAGAGGCGTTCGACTTTTTTTCTCGGGATGAGATCATCGAATGGTCCCGGGACTTCAACCGGCGCAGCGGGCGTTGAAAGTCTCTCACGGGTGCGCTCTTCATTTTCTTCCTTTATAAAGAAATCAGGATCGATGTTGGACTCTATGCTCAGGCCCGCGTTTATGAGCCGTTCGACCTTCTCCAGGTTAGAGCGCTTCTCGTATTTTTGAAAACGTGCGGCAGCCTCAGAGGCAGATGGAAGGATATCTCTCCGAGTAGGCTTGAAGTGCAGGTTGTTTTTCATGAAATCGTTGTGGGCGTAAACGTGGGCCATAACCATGACCTGGACGGGAAAAGGATTGGTGTTCATCAAGTAGGCCCGGGAAGGATTTGAGTTAAGAACCACCTCATAGGGTACGCCGAATCCATGCTCGTATTTGGTCTTCTCTCTCTCGTAATCCCTTCCAAAGGACCAGTGGGAAAAGTTCACGGGAAATCGGTAGGCCATGATCTCCAGCATCTTCTGTGCGGGAATCGCGTCGAATTCCTGGGGAAAGAAATCGAGGCCGAACTCCCTGGCAATTTCCTGGATTCTCTCATTGAATTCATTGAGGCGTTTCAAATCCTGTTCCATGGTCACCTCTCAAAAGGGTCTCTCCTTTCTTAAAAACTCCTTGAGGGCATAGTAGACATGGGATTTGTCCTTCAGGACAACCCCCATGAAGGGGGGCGCCGCATCGGGTCCCAGGAAGATTTCGAAATCATTTTCGGGAAAGGAGCGGCCGGTGAGGTTCAGTCTATTGGTGAATGCGTCCATGAGACGGGAGACCGGGTAAGGATCCGTCTGAATCTCCCCATAACCGAGCATGTTGACGCCCAATTCCAGAAGCCTTTCGGCAGACGCCACCGTCTTCGCCGGATCAAAGTCTTCACCGTCGGAAAAGTGGAAGGGGTAGATATTCCACCGGCTGGGGCTGTATTCCGTTTCCACCAGATGGATTGCCAGGTCATAGGCCGAATGACAAAAGGTTCCTCCGCTTTCTCCTTTGTGGAAGAATGCATGTTCGTCCACCAGATTGGCCTCGGTGGTGTGGGCTATAAAACGGATCCGCACGTTATTGTAGATCTTTCTCAGAAATTCAACGAGCCAGAAATAAAAAGACCGGGCCAGGTATTTTTTCATGGTCCCCATGCTGCCGGAGACGTCCATCATGGCCAGGACCACCGCGTTGGACTCATATTCCACGTCGCTGCGCAAGGTTCGGTATCTCAGGTCCTCGCTGAAGAGGCGCAGGAAATCCCCGTCCGCATCGTCGGGGGACTCTTGGCCCAGAAGGATCTTCTCCGCGCGGAGCAAATCGCCCCGGGCCATTGCAAGGGCCTTTCGACAGGTCTCCTCGGGTCGGCCGGTCTTTTTCATCAATTCTCCCACGAAGCCGGCGGTGCGTTTGACGGCCTCCTTGAGAGTCCTTTTCTTGTCCAGATGTGCCGCAATGCCCTTTTTCTCTATGCTATCGTACGTCCACCCCTTGAGACTCTCCACCTCGGCGGCAGCTTTCTTTTTGAGGTTGGGGAGGCCAAGACCCCGGAGCATCATCTCAATGAGCTCTTCAATATCGATTTCCGTCTCAAGGAAATCAACCCCGGGTTGATCACCGGGTTGACCGGGCTGACCGTCGTTGGCCGGCCGGCGGCCAATGACATCGCCTTCCTCGCCTTCACCCTGCCCGACACCGGTGCCGCCCGTGCTCTGGCGTTTGTATATGAAGCGATAGCTCTTGAGGCCCCGTATGGGAACCTTGGCAATTTGTCCCTTTTTGCGGGTAATGATGGCCGTGTCGCTGATGATATCGGCGATGTTTTTCCGGATGGTCTCCCGGATTTTTTCCCTGTGACGGGCCGCGTCCTTGACCCCTCTCTGGGAAAGCCCCCAATCCTGTTTCCTGATAGCCATCGTTTTCCTTATCCTTGAGCCTGCCCCTATTCTTCTTTTCGCAGGAGGTCGCCCACGAACTGGAGCAGATTCTCCGCACAAACCGGGCAGTACCCCTTTTGCTGTAAGGCCTCCAGGGCGTCCTGGCGTCTCTTCACGGTCTTGGGATCCTTTCGTGTCTTGTCCGCAATGGTGAGGGAGACCACATTCTTGAGATCCCCGATGAGTTTTCGCTCTATGGCTTCCTGCAAGGGGGTGTAGGTGTCGAAGCTGAATTCCCTGCCCTGGTCTATGGCGTCGCTCTTGAATACGAAAATCCCCTGACGGAACTCCTTCTTGGCGTTCTCTGAGACGCCGATCATCTCTTCGATACTCCGCATCAGCTTCTCGTCGGGTTCCTGTTCTTCACCGGTGATGGGATCCCTGATCTTTTTCTTGAGACAGAAGGCCGTGGCATTTTTCATATAGTTGTCGAAGAGCGCTTGGGCCTGATCCTCATAGGCAAACAGAAAAGCTCGGTTCACCTCTTTCTTGGCGATTTCTTTGAACTCGCTCAACACGCTATCCTTCTCCCCGGTGAGAAGATCCATGTACCTTGTCCGCTCCTCGTTGGTGAAGCCGATGTGATGCTCGAAGTTGGCCCTGAGTGCGCGAATGGCATCCAAGGGATTGATGCAACCGGCAGACTCCTTTGCCCCAAGGGCCACGTTGAGGGCGTTGACCACAAAGCGCGGACTGATGCCCGACATGCCCTCTGCGTTCTTCTTGCCTTCAAGGCGCAGTTGAACCAGGTCGACCTGGTCCTTTTCCTTCTCGGCCACCGGATCGCCGTTGTAGTACTTCATTTTCTTGATGGGATTGGGACAGAGCTGACTCTCGGTTAAACGGGTAAGGACGGCAAACTGGGCGGTCACATTGAGGGCATAGGGCGCCATGTGCACGCCACTGAACTCGCTCCGCTCAATCAGCTTTTTGTAGATCTTCTCCTCCTCGTTGACCTTGAGATTGTAAGGGACGAAGATCGGGTACATCCTGTCGTGAAGGGCCTCGTTTTCCTTGACGGACTTGAATTTGTCGAACTCGGTCTGATTGGTGTGGGACAGGATGACTTCATCCACATAGATATGCGGGAAGCCGGGGGCCTTGAGAACCTGTTCCTGGGCAACCGTGATGAGGATATAGTGGAATTTGATATCGCATTTGAGAACCTCAATGTATTCAATGAGCCCGCGGTTTGCAATTTCCAGCTCTCCGTCCAGGTTGTAGGCCCTGGGATCGGTCTCACCGTATTGGGTGATCTTTGACAGGTCCACACGCCCTATCAGCTCGGAGACATCCTGGTTTTTGGGGTCTGAGGGTTGAAACGTCCCGATCCCGCAGCGATTCCTTTCGCTGATATCGATGGCGACGACAGGAAATTGATCCCATAGCACATTCTCATGATCGTCCCTGTATCTTTCGTTCTCCAGGAGATTAAATCGGCACATGGGACAGAGGTCACCCTCTATCTTGACACCAATGATCTCCTCCCACCTGTCCCTTTGGTTCCTCGGTATCAAGTGAAGGGGTTCCTCATGGATGGGACAGCCCTTAATGGCGTAGATCGGCGTGGGGTCCTGTTCCAGACCCCTTTTGAGCATGGCGGCTATGGTGGATTTTCCACTGGAAACCGGACCCACGAGAATAAGTATACGCTTGCCCGTCTCCGTCCTCCTGGCCCCTGCCTTGAAGTACTTCATGATATCGTGGAGGGGCTCCTCGAGGCCGAACAACTCATCGCTGAAGAAACGGTAGCGGATCAAGTCCTCATAATGGGGCATCTTAACGGTGTCTTCGAGGGCTTCTGTTTCCTTATCCATGATCATATGGTAGACCCTGCCGGGCGCAAGCTGTGCGATGGCAGGGTTTTCTTTGGCAAGGGCCAGATAGTCCAGACACGTCCCTTCCCATTGAAACCTTTTCTCTTCTCGCCTGGAGTCCTCTATGATCTTTCGGAAATATTCCTTCGGCATCTCTCCATACCCTCCCTCTTCGGCAAATCGATGAAGCATTTAAGCATTCCTCATCCGTTCCCGAAGATATTTAAATTATGGAAAACCAGTTTTGTTCGCTACTCGATATCCTGGCAGGCACGAAGGCAGGGCGACTGACTTGAACAGGGGTATCCCAGGGAAAAAATCCGGCGAAGCATGAACGGATGAAGAGTCAATTTCCCGTAAGCAGAAAAGCAGGTTGAAACAATGACGTATCTATTGCGGGTGATTTAACGGTGGTGCGGAAGCGAAGGATATGCCGAACCACGGCATGCTTTTAGCGCCAAGCAGGACAGTCCATGCGAGGTAGGAATAGGATTTCAAACTAAGTTGCGATCAATTCTTGATCGAGGCTACAAACTATATGAAATACCGAGTGGTATTCTATCGACTTTCGCCTTTGCAGTATACATCAGAGAAAGTCTGATACTGATCAGATGCTGTAAGAGAATCGCACAGTTTCAAAGGAACTCGAACTTGACAGGAAGTTTCTCTTGCTTCTATCACCCGTTACAAATGCTTCTAGTCGGGAGATCCTGTGTGTCAATCTCCATGCCTTTTAGACATAAATGCAGTATATCTGCAATAATCGCCTTTTTCAACAACTAATATTTTCCCTATGATTCAGGGTTAACTGACATCGTAAAAGGAAGGAAAGAAGTATGCCTCAACCGTGCTATCACCCAGCCTACTCCGCCATATCCGCGACCAAACGAAAGCCCAAAGTATCCATGGAACTGTCCGGTGGTAGGCCTCGGCGATATACGGAGTTGCATTGCCGCGAAATGTCAACCCAGCTCCCGCCACGAATGACCCTGGCTTCCTTTTGAAGGGGACTCTTGGGATCGACATGGGTTGTCGCCGCTCCGCGGGGCTTATCACCGTACCTGTCAAAACACCATTCCATGACATTGCCGTACATATCGTAGAGCCCCCATGCATTCGGTTTTTTTAGCCCGACCCGGTGAAGACGATTTTCTCCTGAAATGTGAGTGCTGTATCGGTACCATGCGTATTCAATTAAATTATTGGGTTTGTTGCCAAAAAAGTAGGTAGTGGCCTTTCCCGATCGGGATGCATACTCCCACTCCGCTTCGGTAGGCACCCTGAATCGCACGACGGACCCTTCATTCATTATGCCGAGAAACTTCATGACATCATTCCAACTTACATTTACGACGGGTGTATGCATTTCTGAGTTTCCGGCTTTAGGTTCTTCCCATGGCTTAGTGCCCATGAGAGAAAACCATTGCGCCTTTGTGATTTCAAACCGGCCCATCCAGAAGCCTTTTGGGATATTTTCTTGGTAGGGCTTATTTTTTCCTCCTGCTTGCATCATAAAGGTCCCCGGCGGTATCCAGACAAAACCCATATCTCCAATTCTTTGCAAGGTGCCGGGTGCTCTCTTGATATGAGGAATTTTTGCGACCTCAAATCCTTTTTCGGATTTGTTTTTCCTTTCTGGTAATAGACCGGGATTCTCCTTTCCGCCAATCGATTTACCATCATGATCATTTTTCGCTATCGGTCCTTCCTCTTCGCTTACCAGATTCTTGACCGCTTTAGTTAATCTTTCGAGCAATGAATCTTTATCCGACCTGTTGTCATCATGATTCTGATTTTCATGGGGCCTTCTCCCAGAATCTGGTTTTTCAAACTGCTGATCTCGCTTTTCTGCTAAAGTGCTCTTTGCCTTGTTTTTCTTTTTTGGGAGATCCTCATTCTCCTCGCGCATTGCATCAAGGGGCGCCGTCGGATTATCTTTTTTCAACCCGGAATTTCTGTCTTCATTCTGTTTGTCCTGACCGCCACCCCCACCGCCTTGACCATTTTCGGAAGAGCCGCCGCTTGCACCGGCTCCCTGACCCCCCTGGGTTTGCGACCCAATGCCGCCGCCGGTCCCCTTTGCTGAACCATCCCCCATTGTTTCATCCCCTTGAGTATGATCGGAGTTCGGGGTTGAGTGTTTTCCGGGACCTATTTTCGCCGAAAAAACTGGGCCGGATGCCTGTCCATCTAATGGGAGGTCCTTTTCATCACTTTCATCCAAATGCCCATCCTGTCCCATTAAATTCTTGAGGGCATTGATCATTTTTTCGATAAAAGAATCGGTGTCTTGTGCTTCGACCTCTAATGTCGTTTTTTGAGTGATCTCTAGCCCGGCATCAGCTGGTTTATCTTCCATATCTCCCGCACCGTTAGGCATAATGGTTGAATCGCCAACTCTTTTATCAACTCCCTGATTGAAGCCTTGCCCTGAAGCTATTTTGCCGTCATGGTTTTTCCGTCCTAGAGGGCTATCACCGCCATGGTCTTGAACGTTCCCTCCAAGCATTGCTTTTTCCCGATCAGCGTCAAGAGGATCAACCTGGCCCAATGTGGATTTATTTTTTGCGGCCCGGTTACGCTCGTTTTCTATGGCTTGCCTATCCTCCTCGCTAAACTCGGGAATAGTAGCGCCGGCACTTTGCGCTTTAGGAAGGGAAATTTTTTCAACTTCTTTGGAATCACGGCGCGGGTCTTTTTCTCTTTGCGTCGGGGCCCTGTCCGGAGATTTTTTCTCTGAATTCACCTTTGGTGAAAAGCGTTTCTTCGGGACTTTTTTTGGATTGGAGCCATGATTTTTTCCTTGGCCTAAAGCCTTTCCATGAAGGATGGTTTGCTTCTCCGCTGGTACTGCCCCAGTCAAAGGCGGTTCATTGTGATCATCTCCGCCGTCTTCATTTTGCTCAACACCTACCCCAGGGATGGGCCACTTTTTGGTCCAATTCCATGCGTCCTTTCCAATTAACAGGAAAACCATTAAAACCATGCCACATGCAATAGCGGCAATGATTTCACGCCTGCCAAAGAATGATTTTATCCGACCCTTCTGTTCCTCGTCATTGTCGGTTTCGCTATCAGGTGTTTCTTCCGAGTCCGGTGTTTGTGCTTCGTCATTCCCTTCCTGGTCCTCTCCGTCATCACGCGTTGTTTCTTCAATCTCTTCCTTTGTCTCTAATTCTTCGTCCTCGCTTTCCTCATCATTTACTTCCGTGACCATGGGAAGAAACTTGGCCAGTTCGGGAGGCGAAAGCGCTAAGGTGCCGGCCTGAAGTCGGTCGTTTTCCATGGGATCGTTCTGTTGGGTCAAGTTTATCAGGCTTTTAACAATGGCGATCCCGCCTCTGTCTTTCATCAATCCAAGCTCATGAACGCCGTCTATCCCCTGAGTGGTCGTGAGAATGCCGATCACTTTGTCTTTAAAGGCCTTGGTCGCGGATTTAAAAAGGTAAGAGATTGAAGGGCGTGCGCTATTCATGGGCGCGCGTTGCCTCAAATGAATTTTCCCCTTTTTGTTGATTCCCATGTGTCGATCACCCGGCGCAACATAAATATAAGAGGGTTCAATAATATCTCCATGGGAGGCGACTTTAAGGGTTAGATTTGTTGCTTTTCCTAACCAATCCGTTAGGCCCTCATTAAACCCGCGGGGCAGACCCGGAATAATCAAGGTAGGGATGGTAAAATCACTGGGTAAATTAAATACAATTTCTTGGAGTAAGGGAATGCCCCCCATGGATGCCCCAATCACGACGGCCTTGGCGTCATCATAGGCCCAGCCCTCGCTTTTTAGGGTTTCGATTCTTTCCGGATTATAGGCAAACTTGGCTTTGGCCCTTTGTAGTCCTTTTGCCTCTTTTCCGATGAATTCTAGGGGTATATCAGAAGCCGATTCGAGTGTTTCGACAATGCTTTTTCTTATCTTTCCGGCACTGCGGAAATTTAGGTTTTCAGGACGCTCAAATATAGTCAGGGCCCCTGATTTTAGGGCTTCAAAGGCAGTTTCAAGCTCGCCTGAGTCCGAATTTGAACTCAGCAAAATAATCCGTGTGGGATCATCCTGGATAATGAGTCTTGTAATATCTATTGGATTTGAATCGGGAAGGTTGACATCCAGCAAGACAATGTCGGGTCTTTCGGATTGAATCAGCCATGTGCAATCGAGTTCATTGGAGAAGGGCCCAACGGCTGTGAAATCCTGGGTGCGATCTACAGCATCCTGTATGAAATCAATAAGTTCCTTTGATGCCCCTGATATGAGGACTTTTTTCATGGGAGGTTTCTCCGCTCGCGCACAAGCGTTTCCAGCTTGGAAATTGAGCAATAAGCATGCCAAATATCTGTAATTTCTGAAGGATGTTGAGGGTATTCGATTAGGGGGCTGGCGGGATAATTGTTATGCTATGGATTGGTTGTCGTTTTATTAATCTTCATGTGCCTCTTTCCTTAAGACGGGCCTGCCAAGAAGGAGGGCCAAGAGACATATGGCTGCCAGGACAGCGAAACCGCTTGAAAGCGTTCCAAAGTTATCTTTTGCCCAGCCAAAGGTCAGCGTAAAAAGGATGGCGCCGAGATTGGCGAGCAGGTTAATGAACCCAATAAAGGATCCAAGGGATTCTGAGTTTGTTGCTCTGGAAGCAATATGAAAAAAAGCCCCGAAATTGATGGAGGCAAACCATGCTGCGGCAAGGGCCAACCCCAAAACGATTCCTGGTGTTGGGATAAAAAAGAGGCCGGTGAATAGTCCTAGAAGAGCCATGATTGAGCCGTTGGAGATCAGCAAAGGTTGAAAACGAAACAGGATAAAGCCGCCTGATAAGCGTGCCAATCCACTGACCAGCATCACCAGCGCGCCGCCCAAGGCAAACTGGGTGGCGGTTGACCCCTGCCACACTTCCGTCAAAAGCGTTGGAACCCAATTGCCCAGATTGATCATCGAGCCGTAGGATAGGGCATGATAAAGACCGAGAACCCATCCCAAGCGAATCCGGAGGATCTGATTCATGGGCATGGGTTGCTGGGTGACCTTGGTCTGGGGTTGCAGATCCATGGGCAGAACCATGGCCAAAAGCGGGATGGAGGTCAAGCCGGTTGTGAGATAGACCCATTGCCAACCCAAACCGGCAATTGGGGGAATAATAAGAAAGGCCAAAATACATCCAAGGGAAAACGCAGCAGCAAAAAAGGCCTGATAGGTTCCCATTCGACCGCCCGGCGCATATAGAGCGGTTAGTTTCATGGCAGCCACAAACCCAAGTCCGGTACCGAAGCCTGACAATACCCTTCCTGCTACGGCCACACCCAGATGATCAGAGGCGGCCGAAATGAATCCGCCGGTTATCATAAACACCAGGCAAATGATCAGTGAACGATGAAGTCCCACCCTGTCGGTAATTATACCGGCCGGCACCTGCATCAAGGCATGTGACCACAATAGAGCGCTGATCAACAGGGAAATCTTGGTGTAGGAGACTGCGTAAAGGGTCATTAATTCATCCAACGCCGGTGGAATATTCAGAAAAATAACGCCCGAATTCAAGCCCACCAGAAAGGCAAATATCATTTTGTAATTCATCGGTTATTTCTCAGTAGGTGTAGTCCAACCCTGTGGGGATGAGGTTCGAGGAAGGATACCGGACTATAGGACAAGGTTCAGCCCTTTGGCTTCAATGGCGGCTCGGATGTCTTCAGGGAGGCCCTTGTCGGAAATGATTGTAAAGGAAGGTTTCAAGGGTGAGATTTTGAATGTGCCGATTTTAAAGAATTTGCTGCTGTCAACCATCACCTTGACATGCTGGCTCCGCTTGAGCAGCTCCGGCATGAGGTCATTAATGAAATGGGCCTGCGTCATGAGCCCATGATCCACGGAGATGGCACCAACGGAAATGAAGACCTGATGCAGATTAATTCTTTGAAGGGAATCCACCACCCAGCGCCCGGATAGTGCCTTGAATTCGCTATCGATTACGCCACCGGTGCTGATGAGTTGTATGCCCTGCACGCCACCTAATTCGTTGGGGATGTGGAGGGAATTGGTCAATACCACAAGGCTTTTATAGGAGCGCTGTTTGATTTCCCGAGCCAAAAAGCTCGTAGTGGATGAATGATCGAGATAGATCGACGTGTCGTCCTCAATAAACTCAATAGCCTTTCTGGCGATGGCCATTTTCTCTTTGACTCGGGTCTTCAAACGCTTGTCAAAGTGAGTTTCGAATTGACTGCCGTTCACCAAAACCGCGCCGCCCATTACCTTTTTGATCAGTCCCTGTTTTTCCAGATCCTTAAGGTCTCTATGAAGAGTGGATATGGAGACATTAAACAACTTGGCGTGCTCACTGATATTGAGTTGACCCCTGTTTTTGATCTGATCCAGGATCTTTTCCTTTCTCTCGAATGGGTATAGATTGGTTTTCATAATTTGCTTTGCCCTATTTTGAGAAAAATTGAGAAAACTACCCTATAATACAAATATTCATGGTTTGTAAAGTGTTCAATTCGATCTTATTTCTTTAAAGTCGGGCTTCATTGGGATTTATATTCGCCTCAACAAGGAATCATAAAATATATTAAAAATCAAATAAATTCAAATATTTAAAAATAAGCCTTGTTTTTGTTTGCAAAATTATGAGAAATTATAGCAAAAAATGAGAAAAAATGGGATTTTCACTTGACTTCTTAGCAGATTTTTCTTTAAAAAAGAATTAGTACACCATCCACAGCGTGATTAATCCCGAAAAGAAGGGCTTCCATGGTCGCCACACCAACAAAACGGGTCGTCCTAATCATCGCCACTCTCGATACCAAAAGCGAAGAAGTCATCTATCTCAATCAGCACATAATGGACAACGGTCTCGACACCCTGATCGTCGACACGGGTATCCTCGGAGAACCCACTGACATCACGCCCGATGTTCCGGCATCGGAAACCGCCCTTGCGGGAGGAAGCACGCTTGAAGATCTACGCCAAAAGGGTTCCCGCGGCGCAGCCATTGAAGAAATGCTGAAGGGTGCCATTGCTGTGACAGCCAGGCTGTTTGCGGAAGGCCGGATACAGGGCGTCATTTCCATGGGCGGCGCTGAAGGGGGCGTGATGGCCGCAGCAGCCATGCAGGTCCTGCCACCGGGTTTTCCCAAAATCATCATTACCCCCCTTGCCAGCGGCGTGCGTCCCTTTGGTCCTTTTATCGGCATCCGAGACATCATGGTGATGCATTCCCTCGTCGATATTGCCGGCATCAACGAAATCAGTCGAACCGTATTTGACAATGCAACAGCAGCAATCTGTGGGATGGTTCAGGGTTATCGCCCCATGGAAGTCAAAAGCGATAACCTGGTCGCCCTTACCACCCTGGGAACCACCGATAGGGCCCTGAAATTCATCCTACCAAGACTCGAAAAGGCAGGATACATCCCGGTTATCTTTCATTCAAGCGGGGTCGGCGGACAGGTGATGGAGGACATGATCGAACGGGGATTCTTTTGCGGTGTAATTGATCTGTGTATCAATGAATTGACCGATCACTTGGTGAGCGCCTACCATGACGCCGGACCCCATCGTCTTGAGGCGGCCGCAAAAAATGGAATCCCCCAGGTTGTCTCCACCGGTTGCGTCGATTTTTTTGCCCAGGGAGCCAAAGAAACCATTCCGGAGAAATGGCGCGATCGCAAGATGTACTATCACAACCCCAAATTCACGTTGATACGTCCCTCCCATGAAGAAATGAAAACCATTGGAGAAACCGCTGCTGAGAAATTGAACCAGGCAAAAGGTCCTGTAACCGTGATTTTGCCCCTAAAGGGCATGAGTATTTCGGGGCTGAAGGGAGGCAGTACCCACGACCCGGAGGGCGACCGGATTTTTTTCGGCTCCCTGAAGGACGGTCTTCGAAGGGACATACCCGTCATTGAGGCCGATATGCAGGTCAATGAAGAAGCCTTTGCGGATCTGATCGTAAAGGAGTTTGTCGCCCTTGTCTCATAATAGAATGTTTTATCGAATTGCAATTACCCGGCTAAAGGAAAGGAGGGGATTATGTTAACGGACTATAAATACAATATGGGCAATTTGACCTACGTGGATATCCAGGAATACCTGAAGAAAAAAGATATCATCATGGTACCCGTTGCCAGTCTGGAACAACATTCCTATCACTGCCCGCTGTTCACCGACATGATTACGGCCAGAGAGGTTGTGTACCGGGCTGCTCAACAGGCCGAGGTTTTGTACACGCCGGAGTCTTGGATCGGTTACAGCCCTCATCATATGGGGCCCCCAGGGCTCGGGCTGGGTACCATCACAGTAAGGGCGGAGACATTCAAGAACCTCTACTATGACATTGCGCGCTCTTTGATCCATCACGGCTTCAACAAGATCATCTTTGTCATGGGACACGCCTCCAACATGAAGATCATCGATCCCCTGCTCCGGAAAATAAAGTATGACACCGGCGCCCTGGTGTGCGTTTACAAACCTTACGCAGAAAACTATTTCGGCATGATCGCCGACATTTTGGAAGGCCCGCCGGAGGAAACCCCAGGATGGCATGCCGGCGAATTGGAGACGGCCCAGGTGCTGGCACACGATGAAAAATTGGCACGCATGGATCGCGCGGTAAAGAGCGAAAGAACCAAGACCCCGCCCTATCTGCCTGACTCATTCCTGAAAAAAGACGGCACGCCCAGTGTTGAATTCGAGGGCTGGAATTATTTTGTGTTTCCCATGGAGCACCGGGAGTTCTCGGACACCGGGCTTATCGGAAACCCGCTGCGGGGCACCAAGGAAAAGGGCGAGGAATCCTTAAAACGCTTTTCTGCGCATCTGGCAAGGGCCCTTGGGGAACTCGAAAAGGTGGAGATCGAAGTCACAAATCGGGAATGGAAGGACAGAGTTTAGTCCGTAATAGAAACCCTTGTCCTGAGGGCAAGGTCAGAGTTCATAGGCTT
>CAYWMP010000017.1:23213-51179 GCA_964459445.1 uncultured Desulfobacteraceae bacterium | reverse complement strand
TTCTTCAACTACTTGATATTATTTCTTAGATAGGACAGAACAAAAACACCCTGGCTGAATGCCGCATCCATCATCGGCAAAAGAGATGAGGACTTCTTGCCCTTCGTTCTCCGAACTGGTCGAGACAACAATGCTCCCCGCCTCGTCGATGGCCTGACGGGCGTTCATAAGGAGGTTCATAAAAACCTGTTTCATCTTGTCGGGATCCACGGTGACCCGAGGAATGCCCTGAGACAGCTTTCTGAGAATGCGAACATTGTCAAGCTCGAAGTTGGCCTCGACGACTGCCAGAACCTCATTAACCAACTCATTCAGATTCGTTGAGGTCTTTTTAGTGTCGGTCGAGCGGGAGAATTTGAGCAGATCTTCGACAATCCTTTTGCAGTTCATGGTGTGTTTCTCGATGGTTTTGAGATCATCCCACAGTTGTTCTTCCTGCTTGACGTCTCTCAAAAGAAGCTGCGTATAGCCTAAAATAAGACCCAATGGATTGTTTATCTCGTGGGCCACCCCCGCTGAAAGCTGCCCAAGAGACGCCAGTTTGTCGGCCTGGAGGAGTTGGCTTTCCATGGCTTTGCGCATGGTGATGTCTTTCACCGTTCCCTCAAAGCTGATATGCCTCCCCCCGTCTATCCTGCGGGACGTTGCAGAAAACAGAGCAATGACTTCTTCACCGTTTCTTTTTCTGAGCTTTACCTCAACATCTTTGACGAAGTCGCCTGTTTTTATGTCATTTTTGATTCTCTTCCCTGCCGGCTGAACCAGGAATTCCTCGAAGAGATTTCGGCCGATGATTTCCTTATTCTCCCTAAATCCAAATAACTCAACCCCTGAGCGATTTATATCCGTAAAGTTCCCATTTTCGTCGCAAATAAAAATCATGTCCTTGGAGCCTTCGAAGATGATCCGATATTTTTCCTCCGAGGCGGAAAGCTCTCTGGTTCTTTCGCGCACCATTTCTTCAAGATTCACGTTCAGCTTCATAATGTCGGCATGCGCTCTCTCGATGATAACCCTGTCTTCCTGCATCTGCCGGTAAGTGCTGTAAACCCTGTGAAAGAACAAGGTAATCGACCCCAATATGACAAATGAGATGCTGTTGAGCGAGCCGGTCACCGGACGGAGGAGATACCAGATATTGGGATGGCCGGCAGCCATGAGAACATGCTTGACAAGGTGGCCCACCGATCTGGAGACCGAGAAGATGAAAAGACCGGCTGAAAACCAAAGAAGATAGGTCCAGATTACGTTTTGAGGATCATTTAGTCTTAGCCTGTTGGCGTGCCGCACGCACAGGAGGGCGAATATGATCATGAGGGTGGACCCTACGATATCCACCAATTGAACCGGCGCCATGGGTAGCAGCGGACTGTCCATCCCTATTTCTCCGTGGCTCCGAACCCGAGTCTTCTTAGACCGAGGTATAGAAAAACAATCGCCGGCACGCAGATGAGGTGGTCCAGCTTAAGGAGATAGTACAAATATGGCGTGATGGCTTTTTCCATTACCAAGGCCCTTGAGAATCCCGTGGCCGTAAAGGCCTCGGCGTCGAGTTTTGAGTCTATGACGTGGCCGGTCATGGCATCGATGTTCCAGAGAATAAACAGGAGACAGCTCACTTGAATATATCGCCAGCCCCGTTCCTGAACCAGCCTCCGTTTCTGTAACCAAAAGACCAGGATCGCCATGCTGAATACCAGAAAGGCGTGGGAAATCTGATGGGCGTAGAGTCCTTCGGGCGTCGGGTGCACTTGAAGGGCGAATGCCGACTCGGGGTAGAGGAATAGGCCCGAAATCGCAGGGAGCGCCCATAGTAGCGGGGTCCGCTGCCTCTTTTTTAATAGGGCCGCAAATATATCTAAAGCCCTTTGATGGCAAATATCTGAACAATAACCTTTCATGGGGCAATCATCCTCCCTGTGATCCCTACGACCGGGTTCGGAAACCGAACTTCTATACATAGAAAATATATGGAAAGAGTGCAATTATTCTTTTGCACTAGATAAGGTTTTCATGGCGGTTTCTCAAATCACAAAGGTTTTTTTCTTAGGATGGAGGCGCCCCTTATCATCCGAAAAGCTTGATATGCCAGTGTTCATTGCCCTTTAGAGAGCACCCACTGCAATCTCTCAGGATCACTTTGCGTTAGGCATAGTATTTGCTGAGTGGTGCAACGATCTCCCTTTGATTTGTAGATTGGTTTCCAACACCATAATAAAAACAGGATATAGAGAGGAAGGAGTACAGACATGAAGGAATCCGTTTTCAGTATTTGCGGTATGTGTACCGTCAGATGCCCCATTAAGGTGGATATCGAGGACGGGGTTGTTCGATGGATAGAAGGAAATCCCCACGATCCCGGGATGGCCGGACGGCTGTGTGCCAAGGGATCGGCCGGCATCGCCATGCTGTATGATTATGAAAGGCCCCAGCATCCCATGATTCGAAAGGGGAAAAGGGGGGAAGGCCAATGGAAAAATGTGACCTGGGATGAGGCATTAGATTACATCACGAAAAAGCTAACGGCCATCATTAAAAAACATGGAGCCAGGGCCATCGCCCTAAGCGATCGCGGGGGTCCCTTCAGGGAACTCCACCGCAGTTTTTTGAGAGCTCTTGGTTCTCCAAATTACTTCAATCATGACTGCACCTGTGCCAGAAATACTCAGCATGCATCAATCTCTCTTTTTGGCGGAGGCCGCAAGACATTCAATTACGACTACAAACGCTCCAAGCATGTGGTCCTTTATGGCCGAAATGTCCTTGAATCCATGCGTGTAAAAAATGCCAATATCGTCATGGATCTCCTTGACCGAGGGGGCAAGATAACCTACATAGATGTTCGAGCCGCGGGTACCGCCATGAAGGCTACCCGGTTTTGGATGGTGAGGCCGGGCACGGATTACGCTCTGAACCTGGGGATTATCCACGCTGTCCTGCGTGATAAGCTCTATGATGCCGAGTTTGTCAACCAGTGGGTGATTGGGTTAAAGGAACTGGAAACCTTTGTTACCCCGTACACTCCTGAATGGGCAGCCCAGGAGACGGGCATTCCCGCTGGTGAGATTGTTGAATTTGCTCATGAGGTGGCCGAAGATCGACCCGCGGTTATTTTCCACCCGGGTTGGCTGACCGCGCGTTACCTGGATTCTTTTTACAGTTCGAGGACGGCCTATATCCTCAATGTCCTCATGGGCAGTCTCGAAGCCCCCGGAGGTCTCTTTTTTCAAAAAGGTCCGGGCGATGTCGGCGCCAAAGGTCTGAATGCCCTTATGGACACGATTCCCAAACCGGAGGACAAGCGGGTTGACGGTTGCGGATGGAAACACAAGCACTTTGAGGCCGGTCCTGGATTGCTTCACCTGCTCTATCCTGCCATCCTGAAAAATGATCCCTATCCGGTCAAGGCCTACATTGCCTTCCGCCATGACCCCCTTCTTTCCCTTCCGGATCCTGAAGCGCAGAAAAAGGCCCTTGATAAGTTGGATCTGCTGGTGGCCATCGATGCCAATTACAGCGAAACAGGATGGTATGCGGACGTGCTCCTGCCCTCGGCAACCTATCTTGAAAAATCAAGCGTGCTATGCACCGGCAAAGGTCTAAAGCCCTCTTTCCGTATGCGCAAAAAGGCCATCGAACCTCATAGTAATGCCAAACCGGATTGGTGGATTTTCAAGTCGTTAGCTGAACGGCTCGGCGCTGGAGAGTATTTCAAGTTTAAAGACGTGGAAGAATTTTGGAAATATCAGTTGAAAGGAACAGGGGTCACTGTGGCCGACTTGGAGAAAAAGGGATCGGTGAGTCTGGTGGACAAGGAGGTCTGGTGGGATCGGATGAAGGACCTGAAATTCAAGACTCCGTCCAAAAAAATAGAGTTTGTATCAAGCAAGCTTGAGGAAAACGGTCTTCCTTCTTTCAAGCCTTTTGAGACCCCAAAGAAACCCAAGCCAGGTACATTCCGTCTGACCTATGGCCGCAGTCCAGTCCATACCCATGGACGCACCATTAACAACCCGGTTCTGCATGAGATCCTGCCCGAGAATGTCCTTTGGATAAGCGCTGCTGAAGCAGAGAAATTGGGCATTAAAAACAACGACCTGGTTGAAGTTACCTCTTCCGACGGCAGTCATTCGGGGACTATTCATGCCTATGTGACCGAATTCATCCATCCTGAAACCGTTTTTATGGTTCACGGTTTCGGAAGGAAAATTCCCTGGCAGACCCGCGGGTATAACAAGGGCCTTGGGGATTACCGTTTTGAAACAGGTCTTTTAGATGTCTATGATCCTGTGGGCGGGGGCGTCGCCCTGCTGGAATGCATAGTCAAGGTAAAAAAAGCTGCTTGAAAGATTTCAGGATTGGAGGAAAAGCTATGAGCAAATACTATGTCAACCAGGATACCAAGCGCTGCATCGGATGCTTCAGTTGCGAAGCGCACTGTAAAGTCAAAAACAATCTGCCGATAGGTCCCAGATTGAATCAGATCATACCGGTGGGACCAAAATTGGTGAATAATCTTCCCCGTATGGCTTATATATTTATGCCCTGTTTTCACTGTGAAGACCCGTGGTGTGTGTCGGCCTGTCCCACAGGGGCTATGCAGAGAAGGCCCAAGGATGGAATTGTCTTTGTGGATCATGACCTTTGTGTCGGCTGCAAGACCTGTATTTCCGCATGTCCATGGGGCGCGCCCCAGTGGAATCCTGATACCGGAAAAGTGGTTAAATGCGATTACTGCATGGACAGGGTCGATAAGGGGCTTGAACCGGCCTGCGTGGCCAAGTGCGTGACCAAATGCCTTCACTTTGGAAAAACTGAGGATGTGGCCCAGAGAAAGCGGGAAAGGCATGCAAAATCTATTGCGGTCTTTGAATAAAGTTGGAGGAATGTCATGGAAAAAGAGGTGTACAGCTTATGTTTTATGTGCTCCATACGATGCCCCATCAGGGTCATTGAGAAAGACAGTCAGGTCAAGTGGATAGAGGGCAATCCGCATGTGGCAGGGATGGAGGGAAGCCTGTGTCCGCGAGGGGCCGCCGGCATCTCCCTGCTCTACGACGATGAAAGGGTGCAGCATCCCATGATTCGGGCCGGCGAGCGAGGGGCCGGTCACTGGAAAAAAGTGAGCTGGGAGGAGGCATTTGATTATGTAGCTGAAAAATTGAAGCCCATCATTGAACAACATGGGGGACATAGTGTCGTTGTCGGCGAGCGTACGCAACTGGCCACACATGTCAGTAAAACGCTTCTCAAGGCGATTAAATCCCCGAACCATTTCACCCATGATGCCCTCTGCAAAGGATCGGTCAATACGGCCTGCCGCTCCCTTTTCGGCTATACGGACGCCCAGATGAGCATGCACTATAAAAAGACCAAGCACATTATTTTGTATGGACGCAATTTCTTTGAGGCGGTTTCAGTAAAAGAGGTCAGAAATCTGATGGACGCCCTGGTAAAGGGGGCCGAACTAACCTATATCGATCCCAGGGTAACCGTCACCGCCACCAAGGCTCGCCGATATTGGATGATCCGTCCGGGTACCGATTTGGCCCTCAACTATGCCCTTATTCACGTGATACTCAAAGAGAGATTATACGACGCCGAATATGTCAACAGGTGGGTCGAGGGTTTATCCGATCTTCAGGACTTTGTCAGCCCATATACACCGGAATGGGCTGAGGAAGAAACGGGCATTGCTGCCGGAGCGATCGTTGACCTGGCGCGGAGGGTGGACAGGGATAAGCCCAATGTCATCTTTCATTTCGGTTATAGGGGCGCCAATCATGCAAACGAGATCTATGTGCGCCGCTCCATAATGATACTCAACTCGCTCATGGGCAGCGTTGAGGCGGAAGGGGGCTTCTTTTTCAAGAAAGGCCCGGGGGAAGAAGGGGGAAAGCCCGCAAGGAAGCTTACTGAACAGAAGTTCTCCGAAATTAAAGTGCCCCGATTCGACAAAGTGGGAACCCCTGACTTTCCTCTGCCCGATCCAAATCATGGTGTCGGTCAGATGTTGCCCCATGCCATTCTGAATGAGGACCCTTATCCCATTAAGGCATTGATTGCTTATCGTTTTGATCCATTGATGTCCATACCCGATACAAACCTTACAAAAAAGGCCTTAGACAAGCTGGATCTGATCGTGGCCATCGACATTAACTACAGTAATATTGCCTGGTATGCGGATGTTATCCTTCCTGAATCCACCTATCTTGAGCGCACGGACTGTATCCAGCAGGCCAATGGACTAAAACCCCAGATGTTTCTCAGAAAACAGGTGGTCAGTCCTCGCTATGATACCCGTGATGGAGCGATGATCCTGAAACAGATCGGTGAGCGGATAGGTATTGGAAAGTATTTCCCCTATAAAAACATGGAAGATCTGGTGCGCTGGCAACTGGAGCCCACGGGCTTTAAAATAGAAGACTTCGATGCTAAGGGATTTGTTGCCTATGGGAAAAAGCAGATTTTTTGGGATCGCAAAAACGGTATCAAATTCATGACACCTTCAGGAAAGATTGAATTTAGATCTTCCCTCCTGGAAAATGCGGGATTTGAGTCTTTTCCAGCCTATGAACCTGTGACCAGACCTTCTAAGGGCCTGTTCAGGCTTGTTGTGGGGAGAAATGCCCTCCATACCCATGTGTCCACCCAGAATAACCCCTACCTGAGCGAAATCGTTCCGGAGAATGTTCTCTGGATCAATGAAGATAAAGCAGCGGAGCTTGGTATCAAGGATGGTGATTTAGTAGAGATATCTTCCCGGGTCGGGTCCGGTAAGATTCGGGCATTTGTAACTGATCTTATCCATCCGGAGGCCGTTTTCATGCTCCATGGTTTCGGCCATGAAGCCAAACTGGCTAGCCGGTCTTATAATAGAGGGGTGTCCGACGCTGTTTTGCAGGAGAACATCTCTGATATGATCGGCGGGAGCCCGGCCTTACACGATACGCTTGTAACCGTGAAACCGGCATAGACAAATGTATCTAGAATTCAATTGAAAGCGGCGAAGCCGCGAAATATAAAATCGTAAAACGATTTTATGGAGGTTAATAATGAGTAGGTACTTTATGTTGCAGGATCAACAAAAATGTATCGGCTGTCATTCATGCGAAATTCAATGCAAAATCAATAAAGGTTTGCCTCCGGGGCCGAAACTCTGCCAGATAATTCACGTGGGCCCCAGATTCATTAATGAGAGACCACGGGCATCCTTTGTTTTTATGCCCTGTTTTCACTGCGAAAATCCCTGGTGTATAGCTGCTTGTCCCACAGGAGCCATGCAGAGAAGACCGCATGATGGTATCGTTTTTGTGGATCACAACCTTTGTGTCGGTTGCAAAACCTGTATCTCCGCCTGCCCCTGGGGCGCGCCTCAGTGGAATCAGGAAATAGGCAAGGTGGTTAAGTGTGATTACTGTATGGAACGTATTGACAGGGGCCTTAAGCCGGCATGTGTTGCGGTCTGTACCACCCATTGCCTTAATTTTGATAGAACCGAGAGACTCCCATTAGTAAAAAGAGATCGTTATGCCAAGGCCATGGCCTCCACGAAAGGCATAGCAGCCCTGGAATAAAATATAGGTTAACCGTTCAGGGTCCACGTCAACTCTGAACCTGTGAACGCTTAAAGAAATTTCAATTTGGAGCATGTTTAATGAGGGCTATGCTTAATGGATGTGACTACAATTAGTTCTATTTTGTCTAAATTTCCGGAAACAAAGGGCAACCTCATCGCGATTCTGCATGAAGTTCAGAATCATTTCCATTATCTGCCCGAAGAGGAGCTACGATACATCTCGAAAAAAGCGGTAATACCAATTACTCAAATTTACAGTATTGCCAACTTCTATAATCGGTTCAGCCTTAAACCCAAGGGCAAGAATGTGATTTGTGTGTGCCTTGGTACGGCGTGCCATGTTAAAGGGGCTGAAAAAGTTATGGATGAAATGAAGCGCAAGCTCAATATCGATGTTGGAGAAAGCACTGATGATATGAATTTTTCACTGGAAGAAGTTCGCTGCATCGGTGCCTGTAGTTTAGCCCCTGCGGTGGTGATCAGCGAGGACACCCATTCCAAAGTAACCCCCAAACAGGTTGGCCAACTTCTGACAAAATACAAATAGCATTGCGGTAGTTCTGGAGTGATGGAATACTGGCGTATTGGAGTAATTGAAAAAATTATCAACACTCCAACACCCCAGTACTCCATTTGGGACTGGTAGTTTTACGATAGAGGCTGCTGTCCTGGTTTTGACAAGAGCATACAAACTATTTGGGGCACTTTTGATAGCCTCCCAATTTTCGAAGGTCTGAAGAATGAACTCAAAAGGCACCAAGGAAATCGTGATAAGTGTCTGTACAGGCACGGGCGGAGTTGCAGCCGGAGGATATAAGGTCATAGAGGCATTTGAGCAGGCTCTGGTGAAAAATGAGCTGAAGGCCAAAGTTGGAGCTCGAACCCATAAGGTGGGCTGTCGGGGTTTTTGCGCCAAAGATGTGCTCGTAGATGTCGCCGTTAACGGTCAGATAGCAACCTACCAGTTTATCACGTCGGAAAGGGTAGAAAAAATTGTCGCCGAACATATCATTGGGGGTCAGCCCGTCAGCAAATGGTTGGTAAAAGAAGACTATCATGCCTTCCATAGCAAACAACAAAAGCTGGTGCTAAAAGACTGCGGCCGGATAGATCCCGAATCCATTGATGAATATATCACCGCCGGCGGCTACCGGTCCGCCCGCAAGGCCTTAAAGATAGGACCTGAGCAAGTCATCGGCATCATTAAAGAATCCGGTTTGCGGGGTCGGGGAGGAGGCGGTTTTTCGGCCGGTGTCAAGTGGGAGAGCTGCCGCAGGGCTAGCGGAGAGGTAAAGTATGTTCTATGCAATGCAGATGAAGGTGATCCCGGGGCCTTTATGGACCGATCCATCATCGAGGGAAACCCGCATGCGGTCATAGAAGGGATGATCATTGGGGCTTTTGCCATCGGAGCCCATGAAGGCTATGTTTATATTCGGGCCGAATATCCTTTGGCTGTGGACCGTCTTCGTCTGGCCCTGAATCAGGCCCGTGAGCGAGATTATTTAGGAAAAAACATCTTCGAGACGGATTTCAATTTCGATATCCAAGTCAAGCTTGGCGCCGGTGCATTTGTCTGTGGTGAATCCACGGCGTTAATGACATCCATTGAAGACAAGGCCGGTGAGCCGCGGCCGAAATATGTGCACACGACGGATCGCGGCCTCTGGGGCAAGCCCAGCAATCTGAACAATGTTGAAACATGGGCAAATGTGCCGCTAATTCTAGCAAAAGGATCAAAGTGGTATGCCAAAATCGGCAGTGAAGGCAGTAAGGGAACCAAGGTGTTTTCGCTGGTGGGCAAAATCAACAACACCGGTCTGGTGGAGGTTCCTATGGGTATTCCGTTGCGGGATATCATCTTTGAAATCGGCGGCGGCATTCCGAATAGGAAAAAATTCAAGGCGGTTCAAACCGGTGGGCCATCGGGCGGATGCATACCTGCCAGCCACCTTGACATGCCGGTGGATTATGAACATCTGAGCGAAGCCGGCTCCATGATGGGCTCCGGCGGTATGATCGTCATGGACGAGGACACCTGTATGTTGGATGTGGCCAAATATTTCCTGGATTTTTGCAAGGACGAAGGATGCGGCCAATGCACTCCATGCCGAGAGGGTGTCGCCCAGATGGTGCGCCTGCTGAACGAGATTACGGAAGGAAATGGAACGCCGGAGCATATCGACTTATTGGAAGAGTTGTCCTCCATGATAAAAGATGCGTCTCTATGCGCTCTGGGTACCACGGCACCGAACCCGGTTTTATCCACGCTTCAGTATTTTCGCAACGAATATGATGCCCACATCGAAGATAAACGTTGTCCGGCCGGGGTATGCAAAGCGCTGACGACTTTTACCATCGATGAAGTAAAATGTACCGGATGCACCGTCTGTGCGCGAAATTGTCCGGCAGATGCAATAACCGGTGAAAAGAAGGAAGCGCATTACATCGATCAGCCAAAATGTGTTAAATGCCGGACCTGTTATGAAAAATGCAAGTTCGGGGCCGTACAGATAGGCTAAGGAGAAGGATTTATGCCCGGAATGGTCAACCTTACAATCAATGGCAGAAAAATTGAGGCTTTGGAAGGAATGACCGTTATAGAAGCCGCCACTAAAGAAGGGATTTTTATTCCGACCCTTTGCCATCATGAAGCCTTAGAACCCGAGGGGACATGCAGGCTTTGTATTGTGGAAGTGAGCGGCTCGATAAGGCACGGAATTCGCGTCTCCTGTATCCAGGAAGTCAAAGAAGGACTCGTAGTTGAAACGGATACAGAACGCATCAAAAAAAATCGTCGGCTTATTTTAGAGCTGCTCTTAGGGCGATCGCCTTACTCCAAAGAACTTATTGACCTGGCCGGAAAATGCGGTGTCGTGACCAGTCGTTTCCGCACCGGCGAAGATGATGATTGCGTGCGCTGCGGGAGGTGTGTGCGGGTTTGCCGGGATAAAATCGGCGCCTATGCCCTTTGCTGGGTAAACCGGGGATATGAGCGCAAAGTAACGACGGATTTTGAGCGGCTTTCCGAATACTGTATCGGATGCGGGGCCTGTGCTCAGGTCTGTCCAACCGGTGCGATAAAAATAGAAGATCGTGGTGAGGAAAGAAAAATATCTACCTGGGGACAGGTATTGGCCCGATTTAAACTTGAGCAATGCGAGCATTGCGGTACGCCTTTCGCTCCCAAGAAATACCTGGATCTCATCAATGAAAAGGCTTACAAGCCCAAGGGTCTGGAGCTTGTAAATTATATCTGTCCCGAATGTTATGAGAAGAGGGATCGAGCTTCCGAGAAGCGCAGAGAAGGCAGTCTGCGACAAGTTATTAAATGGTCGGTTCCAAGGGCTTAATGAGTTTCTTGCTGTAATGACAGATAATTAAGAAAGGGTGAGTTAAGGAAAGACGAGGGAACAGTATGTCCGAGCCATGCCCTGTAAATCATACAATTGTCAAATTGAAAGAAATCATAGATGCCGGTCGCCTGAAGGACCCCAAATGCAAGCGAATTGCAGAGGAGGCATTGCAGCTCCTAAATGATATTGCCTGGGGAAGAGCCGGCGAGCAGCATCTAGCTTCCATTGAGTCTCTGTCACAAGAGTTAATTGATGAAGGCCCGGACGAATCCTGCATCAAAACCGGAACAATTGTTAGATTAGCTGTCACTGAACACCGGGAAGTATTTTTGAGCCATATTGAGACCCATAACTGCACGACAGGGGATTGTATTAAGCTGGCGTCGGCCCCCTGCCAGATGACATGTCCTTCAGGAATAGATATTCCGAGCTATGTTTCTCTCATCGGCTTGGGACGCGATGCCGAGGCTATCAAAGTCATCCGCAAGGACAATCCTTTTCCATGGATATGCGGTCTCATCTGCACCAGGCCCTGTGAACTTATGTGTGTTAGGGGCCGTATTGATACGCCGGTATCCATAAAGTTTCTGAAGGCTTTTGCTGCCGAAAGGGCTCTGTCGGAAAGGCGTTATGAAAATCCCGCCAAGGAACCGGACAAGAATAGAAAGGTTTGCATCATAGGCGCAGGTCCTGCTGGAATGACCGCGGCCTACTATTTGGCCCTCAAAGGATACGGGGTCAGGGTGATAGAGGCCCTTCCCATGGCCGGAGGAATGATGATGGTCGGCATACCCAAGTTTCGGCTTCCCAGGGAAATCATTGACAGGGAAGTGGCTATGATCGAGCAACTGGATGTTGAATTTGTCTTCAACACCCGATTCGGCCAAGATGTCACTTTGGAGCAATTAAAAAAAGAAGGATTTGAGGCTTTTCTGTTTGCCATCGGCGCCTGTAAATCATTTAAACTGGGCATTACCGGAGAAGAGGATTTTTCACAAGTGATCGATGCTATCGATTTGCTTAGGCGGGTCGCCCTGGGTGACAGGCATATGCCGGGGAAAAAGATCGGCGTTATAGGAGGCGGAAATGTAGCCATTGATGCGGCCAGGACCTGTATCCGCCTGGGCTGTGAGGAGGTGACCATCATATACCGCAGGACCCGTGCGGAAATGCCTGCGGATGAAGAAGAAGTGGAGCAGGCCGAGGAAGAGGGGGTCAAGTTGTCTTTTCTCGCCATCCCGGTAGAGATCAAGGGCGCTGAAGGCAAGGTCACATCTTTGCGCTGCCTGAGAGCCGAGCTGGGTCCTGAAGATGAAAGCGGCAGGCGGCGTCCCGTGCTCGTGGAAGGCAGTGACCACTTCGTTGAGGTGGATGCGGTCATTCCTGCAATCGGTCAGAGAGTGGATTATCAATGCATGGAGTCTTTAACCGACCTAACCTGGACAAGACGAAATACGATTAACGTGGACAGAGCTTGCATGGAAACATCCATGGAGGGTGTTTTTGCGGCGGGAGATGCCGTTTTGGGCCCGGCAACCGTTGTTGAAGCCATTGGCGGGGGAAAGAAGGCCGCCGATGCCATCGACCGCTTTTTATCGGGCATTCCTCAACCAAAGATGCCTCCCGTTCCTGTTCGCCGTGACCGCACTGAATGGTTTGAGGTGCCCGCTGCCACCAAGATGGTCTTGAAGCGGCCGGAGATGCCCCTGTTAAATGTTGACAGAAGGCGCACCACGTTTCAGCAAGTGGAACTGGGTTATTCGGAAAATATGGTAAGGGAGGAGGCCCGCAGATGCCTGCGATGCGACATCTGCCGACGCTGTGGGGAATGTGTTGAGGTTTGCCGGGACAAAATGAAAATTGATGCCTTGCACATGGGGTATCTGGACTTTGAACATCCGGTGAGAACCGATTTCAGGCTGACGGAAGAAAGATGTATCGCCTGCGGTGCCTGTGCTGAAAATTGCCCCAATGAGGCCATGCGGATAGAAGACCGCAAGGAGGAAAGAATCCTATCCCTGTGCGGCACCATATTAAATCGGCAAAAGCTGGTACGTTGTGAAAGCTGTGGGGCTGTGATGGGACCTGCCAAGTACCTTGATTATATCAGAAAAAAGGTGGGCGGCGTTGCCCAGGTTGCCTCCGATCATGCCTTTTGCGAGATATGCGCAAGAAAGGGCAAAGCAAAAATTGTTGTTCCGCCCTCGAATATATGACCAAGAGGAGATAACGAATGGTTTTTCGCAAAGGCCAAAAAGTTGAAATATTCCGAAAATCAGAAGACGATGGCTGGCAGAGTTACATGGATGAATATATAGGGTTGCACGGAATCATAACCGATCCGGATACCGTGATCAATGATCCGGATGCCCTGGTGGAAGTCAGCCTGGAGGATAGGGGGACGCATCGTTTCCCGCAAGACTGCCTGCGCCCCGTTGAGGAGTAGAGGAAGTCAAAACCCTGTCCAGACCCCGCCGTCAAACACAGGAATCCATACCGGATGGCCCTTTGCGAAGCTGCACTTCTTATCTGACTCCTCGCCCCTTGCACTATATTCTCTCTGCCCCATGCTCCCTGCCCTTTGCTCCTTGCTCCTTGCTCCACACTCCCTGCTCTCCGCTCCTTGCTCCATGCCCTAAATCAACAGACGATTAAACCTTTTATTTCTTTTCCCGGCACAAATTCGTAAACTGTTCTGGTATTCATTTTGCAAGTTGACAACCAGGATTTCATCCAGTATGTGAATTTCAGTTGAAGGCAATCCTTTATTCAAATTCTATTTCAACGGAGCCTAACATCCAGTGGCCATGTTTGGAAAAAAAGCGACAGCGTCTGAAAACATCTTGATTCTTGGACTCGGCGGGGTCGGATATTATCTGGCAAAACGACTGGTCCATGAAGGATATGGCATCACGGTCATTGAGTCAGAAAACGAACTGATTCGCCAAGCTGATGGGGACATGGATGCCCGGATAATTCAAGGCAATGCCATGAGCATTGAATGTTGGCGGGAAGCCGATGCAGGGAAGATGGATTATCTCATTGCGGTCACGAATAATGATGCCGTGAATATGTTGGCTTCCATGATAGCGGATCGCTTCGGCATTCCCCGTAAGATTGCCCGGGTTCGTTCTCTGGAATTTGGGAGTCATGATTCTGTTCTCAACACCAAGGACCTGAAAATAGATTTGATTATTCACCCGGAAGAGTTGGCATCCCAAGAAATAGTCAGGCTGATCAAACTCAGGGCCGGTAACGACATCATCGATATCGCCGAAGGGCAAA
The DNA here is from genome assembly GCA_964459445.1 of uncultured Desulfobacteraceae bacterium. Lineage (GTDB taxonomy): Bacteria > Desulfobacterota > DSM-4660 > Desulfatiglandales > HGW-15 > CAYWMP01. The sequence continues at coordinate 36,959 of CAYWMP010000017.1, read as the reverse complement.
TACAGGTCATGGCCGCCCGTATCCAAGAAAGGTCGCCTTTGGCTTACAAAAAACTGAAAGATATCTCCCAGATCCATAATCACTTCCCTTTCCGGGTCGTTGCGATTGCGCGCGGAATAACCACGATCATCCCGGGCGGGGACCATGAAATCTTGCCTCAGGATCAGGTCAATATTATGGCCGGCAGTCAGGATTTACCCCAGTTAATGGAACTGACGGGTGTAAGACAGGAGCGCCGTCATAGGGTGATGATTTTGGGAGGTGGATTGGTCGGAAGCCGTGTTGCGGATTTATTGGAAAAATCCGTGGAGGTCAAACTGGTTGAAAAAGACGAAAAATGTGCGCAAGAGTTGTCCTTCACGCTTAAAAACGCGGAGGTCCTGCATGGAGATGGGTCTGACGCCGCTGTTCTGGTATCGGCTGGACTCTTGGATATGGATACTTTTATCACCGCCACGGGGGAAAACGAAACAAATATCATGAGTTGCCTATTGGCGAAACACCTGATGAATAAACAGGATGAGAATTCTGAGGGCAGGCAAAGAAAATCGATCTGCCTGGTCAATAAGGAGGATTATTTGGTGCTGGCCGCTACAATGGGGTCGGATATCGCCTTGAACAAAAAGATCATGGCAGGGAACGAGATCCTTAAATTCATTCGAAGGGGTGAATTGCTTTCCGTGGCCCACCTCCATGGTTTCGATGCGGAAGTGGTTGAAATCCTTGCCGCCCCAAACTCTCCCATTACCCGCAAACCCCTTTCCAAATTGGATCCAGCATTTTACGGAAAGATTATCATTGGCGCTATTTTTCGTGACGGGGAGTGGCAAATCGCCGTGGGTGACACCCATATCCATGGTGATGAGTCGGCCATCGTTGCCTGTACATCCCTTCACCTAAAGGACGTCCAAAATTTGTTTTTGGCCTAAGTGTCGCCTGTCCAACGCCGGTTCTCCAGGTTATTTCTTCCAAAAGGACGGGTAGAATACGACGAGCGCTGAGAACATCTCCAGCCTGCCTACCAGCATATTCCAGGACAAGAACCACTTCCCGATATCAGAAATATGGGCATAGTTTTCCGACGGCCCCACTGTTCCGAATCCGGGGCCTATATTCATGAGTGTGGCAATGACGGAGCTCATGCCTGTTACATAATCCATATCATCCACCAGCACCATAAAACAGCCCCCTCCCAGTATGAGGAAGATGTTTACGATAAAATAGCAGACAGCAAGATCGATGATTAAGCGGTCAACAGGACGCTTGTTAAGCCGGATGGATGTGACGGCCATGGGTTGAAAGAATATTCTCTTTATGGAAGCGACCATGAATTTCCAAATAATCACGTAATGGACGACCTTAATACCGCTGGTCGTTGATCCGGCGCAGGCCCCGATAAAGCACACCGCATATAAAAACATCTGGGCCGCTTGGGGCCATAATTCATAATCTGCCGTGGTGAATCCGGTTGTGGTCAAGATGGACATGATCTGGAATGTGGCATACCGGATGGAATCCGCTAAGTTTGGATACGTATTATCTTTCCACAGGATCCATGAAACGAAACCGCAAAAGAACAGCAAAAAGCCAACGTACCAGCGGAATTCGGTATTGATCTTCAGCGCTCTAAAATTCCCTTTCATCATGTGATAAAAGAGCATGAAGGTCATACCGCCCAGGAACATGAATACAATGATCACCCAGTCAAAGTAGGCATTGTTGTAGTGCCCGATGCTCAAGTTTTTGGGGGAATAACCCGAAGTGGATACTGTTCCAAAGGCATGACACAAAGAATCAAAAAGGGACATCCCTCCAAGACACAGGAGAATGGTCTCAAAAAGATTTAGGGCCAGATAGATCCCCCAAAGCCAGATCATGGTATCTTTGTTGCGGGGTTGAAATTTTTCCTTTGTAATGACCTGGCCGGGACTGGATTCCGCCCGGAATATTCTCAGCCCTCCCATGCCATGGGGCAGGAATATGACCACCAATGTCAAAAAGCCCATGCCGCCGAGTAAATGGGTTTCACTCCGCCAAAACAACAGTCCGTGGGGTACGGCCTCGATATCCGTAAGTATGGTGGCTCCACTGGTGGTATAACCGGACATCATTTCGAAAAAAGCGTCGGTAAAAGCGGGAATCGATCCGTGAATCATAAAGGGAAGGCCGGATACGGCAGAGATCAGTACCCATCCAAAGACGGCCAGGAAAAAGCCGTCCTTCATGTTCAGTTCTTGATCTTTCCGAAAATATCGCCAGAGAGGAAATCCTAAACCGATTGAAATGATTGCGGAGATGAATATTGAAAACAGATCGTCGCCTTTGAAATACAAGGCACAGATCAATGGCAAGCCCATTGAACAGCCGGTTACAATCAACAGTTTACCCAGGACGTTGGCTATTGATGCGTAGTTCATAGATATCCGGAATCGAAAAATGGAGAAATGAATTCGTCCAAACTATTAATCTGCCCTATATGACAAAGCCTGAAAAACCGAAAGACTTGTTCTTCCGGCAACGTTAATAAACAAAATGAATATGTGACGCCAAATCTTCCCTTGAAAATTATTTTGTGGTTTGCTGAAAAACCCCGTCCCAATCCTTCCCCGGGGGTGAAACCATATAAACACGACACCTCTCTGCCAAGACGCGGGAGGGCTCATCCTTCGGCAGAAGACTCAGAACATTCTCGAATTGCTCAAGCGCCGCCTGCCAGCGTTGACTGCGATAGGCTTCAAGACCCTCTGAATAATGGTCCAGCGCCTCCATTTGTTCCTTGGGGAGGGCATCAACCTTCCTGGCCACCAGTTCATATACGCTCAAAGGCTGCTCCCGGCCTTTAACACGAACCCAATCAACTTCCCTTAAGACAAATGATCCTTCGAGTAGGCTGGCCGTGTTCTCGCCTATCAGGATCTCCGTTCCGTATGCCTTGTTAAGTCCTTCCAATCGGGAGGCAAGGTTCACGTGGTCTCCGAGAACGCCGTAGGAAAAGCGGTGCGCCGAGCCCATATTGCCCACCAGCATCGGCCCTGAATTGACCCCTGTTCGGGCACTCAAGGGCGGCCGGCCCATTTTTGACCACTCTTCCCTGAGCAGCCGAAGCCGGTCCCTCATGTCGAGGGCCGCGTCACAGGCCTTTCTTGCATGATCCGGTTGTGCCATTGGGGCGCCGAAGATAGCCATCAACTCATCGCCCACATACTCCTTAAGCAGGCCCTGATGTTTGAATACTTGATCCGTCATGTCGGTAAAATATTCGCTTAGTATCTTTATCATTTCGCTGGGCGTGTGCTTTTCAGAATAGGTTGTAAAACCCGCCAAATCGGAGAAAAGCACGGTCAAAGTCCGTTCCTCCCCTCCCAGTTTGACCAGTGAGGGCTTCTGAATCAGGATATCCACCACATCTGCGGAAACGTATTTCTGAAAAATACCCTTAACCTTCCTTTTCTCCCTTTCCTCCGTGAAATATTTGAACACCACTTGGGAAAGAAAGACCGTTATAAAGGTCAATAGAGGTGCCATCGATACCAAGAGAATATCCTTTGAAAAAAGCCAAATCCCGAGGCCGAAATAACCCAACGCAATAAACAATACGAGGATTGACGATCTGAGGGCTGAGAGCTTCAGGGATATGAATGCTATGAAAAGCCCGCCTAGAAGGATGATGAGCCGATTGACGACAGGAGCGGTGGGCCGAATGAACCGGTTTTGAAGGATGGTGTTGATGATGTTGGCGTGGATCTCCACCCCGTAGAGGGGAAATTTTTGGCCCTGCTTGGTTTCGAGGAAAGGCGTTGGGAAATAGTCGTGTGAATCTGCAAAGGTCACCCCTACAAGCACGATACTGTTTTCAAATAAACCCGGCGAATACTGACCGTCCAAGACCTGATGAAAGGATACTCTCTGAAATTTGCCTGACGGGCCGGCGTAATTGATGTGGGATGAATTGTAGGCGTTTAAGGGGATCGACCTTTCGCCCAGTTGAAGTTGTTCATAGGGCGCGTATTTCAGACTTTTCAGTGGTATATCAAAATAACGCGCTGCGATCTTCAGCGCGAAGGAGGTATAAAGATACTCCCCGTGGGAACGCAGGGGCGTGAATCGGCGGACAAAATGATCGCTGTCCTGGGGGAGATTGAGATACCCCACGGCGCCGGCCTGGGATAGGATGGAAATGGGTTCCTTGAGGATCTCTTCCCTGAGTTCCACTTCCTTTCCTGACCAGGTGATCCTTTTAACGGTCTCTTCGAACTTGCTTGGAAATAAGACATTGCCGGCCCTGCCTGCAGAACGCGCCAGTTCTTCGTCCTGATCATCGGGGTAATCCTCGCTCATGATGATATCGAGGCCGATCACCCGGGCCTTCTCTTCGGCAAGTTTATCAATGAGGCGGGCAAAGATGGTTCTGGGCCAGGGCCATTTCTGATTCAGAGCGGAAAAAGAGGCCTCGTCAATGGTGACAATAACGATTGAGGTATCCGCCTCAATCTCTCCCCGAAGTTGAAAGCGCCAATCAACGGACTTTTGTTCGAGGAAATCGAAATGCCCGAACTCATAAACCAAAAACATAAGGGCTGTAGCCAATATACCAATGGCAAGGCCCGAGACATAGAGCTTCCGCTTGGAGTAGGATTTGAATTCCATCACATATTATTGGAGCTTACTGAGTCTCTGATTCGCTTCTTCCCATTTCTTCCATAGCCCCAGTTTGAAGAAAATTTCCATTTTCTGTTCCAGGACGAACCTTTGAGCTGCAGTGTTCTTCTCCAGATCATCTAGAACCGTCAAGGCTTCGTGGTGGAGTCCCTTTTGCCTGTAATAATTCGTCAGGACAAACAATGGGGTCATGTCGTCGGGATTCATTGTTCGAAGATTTTCCATTTCGTCTGCAAATTGCTTCACCTCCGTTGCCTTTCGCTCGTCAAGAATCCTGAAAAAAATCTCATCATAGACGCCGGCATCCTCTTCACTCTCTACTCTCAAAAAATAGGTTTGTCCCCTCCCGAGTTCGTCTCTTTCTGTTGGGTAGACAATCGCTTTTCTATCCGTGCTGATGGACCACAATTTGCCGCCCATGCCCTTCAGGGTGAGTGATATATTAAATGTTTTTCGTTCGCCCTTGGCCTGCCAGTGAAAGACCGGTTTTGTTGTCAGGATCGCGCTGTTCCTCGGATATAAAACTTTGACCTCCTCCTCTTTCTTCTCTACTTTCTTGCGGAACCCCGGGACAGCAGGGAGAGTCTCCTTCTTTTTGCCCTTGGAGAAAATGCCCTTAACGCCCGCGAGAACGTCCTTCGATAGAGAAGCGATTCTTTTGCTTCCCGATGATTGATCTTCTTCCTTAAGCGATAAAGTCAATCGAGTATCGGCAAAAATATTGACGATCGATCCGTCGGAAAAAAGCAATGATGCCTTTGCATTTTTATGGGTCTGAAGGATATCATTTTCAAACAACTGATCCCCCATTTGCGCAGGCCTTCGTGAGCTCGTTTGAGTGCTTTTTATCTCCACTTTTCCGGAAAGCGATGTCAAAAGCGCGATGGCACCAGACTCGGCGGCCCGGGCTTGGGAAACCAATAAAACCGTCATCACGAGTCCTATGACCAAAATTCTATATCTTTGCATGATCATTACCTCCAAAATGGCGAGACCTATGTAAAACACTCCATAAAGCAGCCTATTTAAGAACCAACCTGAACAATAGCGGAGGTCGGGTTCTTTTTTTCAAACCCTATCTCAAAAAAAATTCCACCAAACTTTACCGTTCCCGTAGAGGGGAGGGTTCACGCCACCAAACCCCGGGCAGAATGGTCTTTTCCTATGAAATGACCTGTTCTCTTGAACCCTGACCTCTGCGGGAACCGCCACTGGAACCTATAGATAGGGCTTGAAAAAAACAACCCGCCCGCAGCAATCTCACCTGTCCGCTAGCGCCAATCGCCAGCCAAGATGAATGGCGCCCAATAGTAGGGGTACACATATTTAGGATCTTTCATCAGGGACAACTGTGCTGTCCTGAGTGCCTCGGCCTTCCCTTGATTCATGAGGTTCTCATAAAATGCCTTCATCAGCACGCCGGTCGCCTGATCGTCCACTTCCCATAGGGATGCCAGAATGGTTGGGGTTCCCGCTCTTAGAAAGGCTGTCTGTAAACTCACCATAACATCCCCAGATGCCTCCTGACCTTTTGCGGTTTCGCAGGCGGAAAGGGTCACCAATTGATATCCCTCAAGGGGCAATCCCCACACCTCCTTTAGAAATAACTGGCCGTCCTCTTTTCCATCCGCTGTTCCCGCCAGCAGGATATGGGATTCCTTGATGTTTCCCTTCATTTTTCCGTGAGTTGCAAGATGAAGAATATTGAAACCTTTCAGTCCCTTTTTGACTCTTTCCTCACTGGCCTCGTTTTTGACATAGGTTTTCGATTTTTTAAAGAGATCCTTAATCAATCTGACCTCTTCCTCAGCATGCTTTAGCGATTCGTCCGGATTCCCGAAGGCGATGAGTTTTCCCTCATTGCCGATAGGCTTTGCCCTTTTTTGGGCAAATTTTAGGATCGACTGGCTATTGAGATGAAAGATGGATTTTTCCTCTAACAAAAACTGAAATTTATCCTCTGAACCCAATTTCCCCAAAGTCTGAAAGGGTAGGAGGTGCAGCTTTCCGTTAGGTATGATCCCAAGGATCTGGTATTTCGATAGTTCTCCTTCTACCGGTTCTATCAAGACTTGATAAAGGGCCTCCGATGCCTGAAGGAACGGCCCAATAAACATCTCAAAGGCATCCGAACGCCCTTCATCCGTGGGCCGCAAGGTATGGGATTCCAAGGGCCCTACGTTCAAGGGTATCTGTGGGTTCATGAGAAGACTTCTCAAATAGTCAATCTTTCCCTCGAGTTCGCTTTTCTTTAACGCCACTTCTTTGTAGGCCAGGGTTTCCTTTGTGACCACGAAGATGTACAGGCGCTCATCAAGTATCAAATACTGCACCAGGGCGACTTGTGGCGGCAACAGATTCTGAAGGTCGATCAGGGTGTCCGGTTGAATGGAAAGCAGGGATGCCAATTCGGGGAATTTCTCCCTGAGATCGTTGACGTATTCAATGTATTGCTGTTTTTTTACACTCAGGGTCTCTTCCAACTGGGCGATCCTCTCCTTATCCTTTTCCTCTTCAGGCTTGGATTGCTCCTCTGCCAGTTGCACCCTTGTTGCTTCAATCTGCTCCCTCAGTTTTTTCTCTTTCTCTTTCGCCTTTTCCTCTTCTTCGCTGGCAAGCTCAGGGTTTATCTGATCGAATTGGTCCCGGAGTTTTTTCAGTTGACTTCGTTCGAGAAATTTAAGCGCCTCTGTCGTCTTGCCCTGTTTCAAAAGAAGCGAAATGAGCCTGTGATAGGCATTCCCGCGGCTCTCCAGGAATTTAAGCGCTTCCTGCTCACCCCCTGCGATATCCTGCCGGAGGGCTTCCAGGAGCTTTACCGATTCCCTGTAATTTTTTTCCGCACCGTTCACATCTCCCATTTTTTCCAGGATAATCCCTTTCGTTTCATAACAATCCCGAAGAGCGTCGGGAATTTGGATTTCCCCGAAGAGGGTAATGGCTTCATTCAACCATTCTTGGGCTTCATCCCATTTCTCAATGGTGTAGTAAACCTTCCCTATGTTTTGAGACGTCACGGCGATATGTGCCTTCATGCCTTTTTCTAAGGCCCGTTCACGTGATTTTCTAAAAAGCTTGAGCGCCTTCTCATTGCTTCCCATCCTGAGGTGAGCTTGACCCATGAGATTCATGGTGATAGCCAAACCGACCTTATGCTGTTTGTTTTTAAAAATAGCCCGGGCCTGTTTATAGTATTCCAGGGCCTTGGCATTCTCCCCCTCCTGAAACCAGGTTTCTCCGAGACCATTAAGGTTGGCCGCAGTCCATTTGTCCTTGTCCAAATCCCGGCTCAGTTTCAGAGATTTTTCAAAATGCTCCCTGGCCTTTTGGGTGTCTCCCTGTTTGGCATAGATCAAACCGAGCCCATTTTGAAAGGTCATTATAAGTTTTTCATCTTTTATGTTGCCCGCGATTTGCATCAAACGGTTGATTCGTTCCATTGACTCCTGGTACCGCCCCATCATGAGGAGTATTTTGTTTATCTCAACAAGATTCCTTGTTACCAAACGCCTGAAGTTTTGCATCTGAGCAACCTGAAGCCCTTCTTCGAAGTTCGTTAGCGCATCATCCAGGTTTCCTTGTTTCAGTTGGGCAATTCCCATCCAATGAACTGCCTGCATTTCTATTCTTTCAAGCCCATGCTTTCTGGTTATCTTGAGGGCTTCCGTGAGATGCTCCATGGCTTTTTGATAATTTCCTTTAAAGGTGCTGAGAATCCCAATGGCGGTGTGGCAGTGGGCGATATTGATCGGGTTTTTGCTCCATTTTTTCTCTTCCTCTTTAAGCCTTCCTTCCCACTTGGCCAAGTCTCCGATGGCCCGATTCCCCTTAAAAATCTGCCTTGCATCGTTTGCATACTTGCCCCTTAGTCTTTTTGCATTCGCGTCAGGGACGTTCACCAGGTTGACGCTCAAACCTATCAACAGGGCGCCCAATAGAACCATGGTATTTCTCATGGCATATCTCCGACCTCAGATTTGCACCATTTTATAATTAGACGGACATAAACATGCACTTAAAGCATATAAAACTGCCTGAAAATACGCAAGTATGTCTAATTTTGCAGGTTGCAAGACTCAGGCCGAAGCCAGGTTGATGTATTGGCCTTCCGGTGTATCGTTGATGTTTGGTATCATGGCCCTTTGAAAAGCCTCTTATTGAATCATTCTCTGAATGGGAGTGCGGTAAATGCCCTCAAATCGGCTTTGCCTTCTCCCTCCGGAGAAGGATTGTTGACGACCTACTCGATCATTATTATATTTGACGGTATTCCTTTCGGATAAAGGCCATTAATTCAATGATTTTCTTGAAATTGTAGCTAATATCCCGGGCTACCGAAATCGCTATTAAACGCAGGATTTGCCATGCTTCCCATTATTCGTATTCTAAAACATTTTTCCCTGCGTCTTTTTCGCGAGAACTTACACCGGGTGGCCCTATTCCTATTGGCCTTAATCCTGCTTGCGAGTCTGGCCTTCTGGCTCTCCGAAGAAAAACTTGGTTTTTTTGACAGTTTTTGGTGGTCTTTTGTGACCGTAACAACCGTAGGATACGGCGATATCTCGCCGGCAACCCTGGGAGGTCGAATCGTTGGTATCGTCCTTATGATGGCGGGTATCGGCTTCGTGGGCATTCTAACAGCAACCCTTGCCGGTGTCTTAATCGAGGACAAACTCATGGAAAACAAAGGGATGAGGAACGTAACAGTAACGGGCCATTTCGTTATCTGTGGCTGGAACTTTAAAGGCCAAGACATTGTGTCCGAACTCCGGGCCGATCAAAAGAGTAAAAACGCACCGATCGTTTTGATTGCTCAGCTCAATGAAAAGCCCATTGACGATTCCGATCTTCAATTCATTCGTGGCGAAATAAATCCCGAGATACTTGAAAAGGCAAACCTCAAGGAGGCCCAGGCCGTACTCATGCTGGCAGACGAGGGGCTGGAAGCATCGGTTCGCGATGCCAAGACCATCCTCAATACCCTGACCATCAAGAGCCTCTACCCGGACGTTTACGTTGGTGTCGAATTGATCGACCCCAGAAACGTGGATCACTGCCAGAGGGCAAAAGCCGATGAGGTCATCGTGGTTGGTGAATTGAGCACCAATTTACTTGTCCAGGGCGCCCTAGACCACGGCATAACTCAGATGGTCACGGAGCTTGTCAGCAATCGCTATGGCAACGTGCTTTACAAAATTGCGCCTCCTTCCAATTTGATCGACCGCTCCTTCATCGAAGTCATGAATGAATTGAAAAGAAATCATGACGTGCTTTGTGTGGGGGTGGAGAATAAAGTTGATCATAAATTGATCGCTAATCCCGACTCCGGGTATGTGTTGAAGGCGGAGGATGAGTTGGTGGTTATTTCTTCAGAGAGACCCAAATTGAGCTGACCGACCAAATTCGGCGACCAATTAAGTCAGTTTAAAAATAGCGGCAATTCGAACATTCTTTCATGTTTCTTTAACAAATGAGGTATAACGTTAAATGGTTCTGTCAACCTTGAACAGAAAAGGAGGTCCCAATGTCCGATAAATTTGAGCTGGTAAAACAGTATCTCTTCGAGATGGGGGTACCAGTCGTGAGTGAAGACCCTGCAGAAGAGCTGGTGATCGTCGATGATGAGGAAAATGGCATCAAAAATCTCATCATAGATTGCGAGGAACCGATTCTTGTCCTGGAGCAGATTATCATGAAGGCTCCCGAAGAGCCCGGTGATCTGTTCAAAAGACTGCTCCAGATGAATCGGGTTCTGGTTCACGGTGCCTTTGTCCTTGATGAAAACGCGGAATTCATCATTTTCAGGGACACGCTGCAACTGGAAAACCTCGATCGAAACGAACTCGAGGCCTCTATCCATGCCCTGAGCCTGGCCCTGGCCGAGTATAGCCATGAACTGCTGGACTATGCCGGAAAATAGGAGTCGCTTTTTTTCCTCCCGCTAGGAACTAAGGGGCCGGATGGAGGAAAAGAAAAAAATCGAACGATAATCGCTATTCATAAATGGAGGTACTGACTATGTCTTTTTTCAGACGCATTTTTAGAGTAAGCCAGGCGGAAGCCCACGCCCTGGTGGATCAAATCGAAGATCCTATTAAAATGACGGAGCAAGGTATCCGTGACCTCAGGAAGGATCTGCAAGGGGCCATGACCAGCCTGGCTGAGGTTAAGGGTATGGCTATCCGCACCCGGCGTGACGCGGAAAATAAAAAGAAACTGACAGCCGATTATGAACGAAAGGCCATGATGCTTCTCCAGAAAATGCAAAAGGGCGAGCTCGATCAGACCGAAGCCGAAAGACTGGCCACCGAGGCTCTCAGCCAGAAGGAACAAGCTTCGGCGGAGGCCATCAGGTTCTCCCAGGAGGCCGAACGGCATGAGCAAATGGCCAATCAGCTCCAGGCCAATGTCAATAAAATTAAATCAGCCATCACCACCTATGAAAACGATCTTATCACTCTCAAGGCCCGTGCCAAGACTGCGGCGGCCACGAAAAAAATCAACCAACAGATCGCCAAGGTCGATTCATCCGGCACCATCGCCATGCTTGAGAAGATGCGAGCCAAGGTTGAAGACGACGAATCCCTTGCTGCCGCCTACGGTGAGATCGCCGCCCCTGAAAGGAACGTGGAGGAAGAAATTAATGCCGCGTTGCTTGAGGGATCGAGTTCAACAACCTCCACCTCCCTAGTAGAGCTGAAGCAAAAGATGGGAATCACATAAAGGTCCGATTTCACTTACCGGTTTTTGGTGTTCACCTAGAGAAAAACGGAAAGGCAAGCTCGAAGCTTGATTCGTAGTTAAAGGAGAATTTTTTGAAATCATGGGCATCCTAGACTTTTTCAAAAGTGGTGAAAAGAAGGGCGACGAACCTCAAGGTGATCTGACTCTATCTCAGCTCGATGTAGGTTATTTTGTGGATTACGATCTGAAAACCTGGGAAGTGACGGCCCGAAACCATTATGAATGGGGTGAAGGCGACAGATCCTATGAGTGGCAACTCAAAGGCGCCGAAGATGTCGTCTATCTTGAAAAGGAATCGGACGACGATGAAGATTGGAGCCTAAACCGCAAGATCGCTTTCAGCCGCCTCGGGCCGGAGATAAAAAAGGCAATCCTGGAGACCGGGGATCCGCCAGACGAGATTATCTTCGAAGAAAATACCTATTACTTGGAAGAGACGGCCGGTGGACGTTTTTTTAAAGAAGGCAAGGGTTCCGGGCAAGAAATGCTGCGATGGAGTTTTGAAGACGACGACGGCCGATCTTACCTGGGAATTGAACAGTGGGGTGAAGAGGACTTCGATGCCACACTCGGTGAACCGGTAGAGGAGTATCAGTTCACCAATATCCTGCCGAGAGAAACAAGTTAAACTGAACATAATGCCAAAAGGACCAGGCCTTGAATCAACGCTCCTAAGGGCCCCTAGATTGAAAGCAACCTTGAGCAATAGCGGAGGTCGGGGTCATTTTTTCAAGCCCTATCTCAAAAAAAATTCCACCAAACTTTGCCGTTCCCGTAGATGGGAGGGTTCACGTTACAAAACCCCCTGCAGAATGTCCCTTTGCCATGAAATGACCTTTTATATTGAACCCTGACCTCTGCGGGAACCGACACCGGAGCCTATAGATAGGGCTTGAAAAAATGACCCCGCCCGAAGCGAGGCGCAACAATATTTGCCGCAGTAGGTAGCTCATGCAACATGAAAATTCGACTTTGCTGAAGGCGATGCAAACCTGAACGCTCGTATCTGACTAAGCAACGCTGGAGTCAGTTTTTTGATCAAACTGGCCGCTTAGGCGGCCAGAGGCGGCGCTGAACTCTGAACCTGGATTGTTACGAAACATATCAATACATCCCCCACGTCCCCGATAAGTAATAACTGTGCAGGACAGGCGTAATCTCCCGATTTATTTTGATGTTATCCGCATCCTTCCCGTCAAGAATCCCTTTCCCGAAATGGACCATTGAGATAAGGGCATCTCTATTCAAAAAGCGTGTTGTCAGGTCTGAAAAATCTGACTTCAGGGCCTGTCGTTTCAGTGTTTCTTCATCTATTTCCTCATTCCTGATCCCCAATACCCAACCCCATTCTCCCATAGTGGGTATTTGATTATGATAGGGGAGTATGCTGAATCCCGCCTCCCTAACCGTCTTCAAAATACATTTGAAGGCCTTTTTCGAGAAATAGGGACTTGTAGCTTGTGTAACCATCACGCCACCCCGGATCAAGTGTTTCTGAACAAGCCTGTAAAAACTCAGTGAGTACAGGTGCATCAAATCAATGGTGTCAGGGTCCGGCAAATCAATAATAATGACACCGTAAACATTCCTATCCTCTCTCAGAAATGCCCTCGCGTCCCTGTTGACTATCCTTAATCGCTCGTCGTTCATGGAATTCTGATTGATATTCAAAAGGACAGGATGCTTTCGCGCCAAATCCGTCATTTCCCTGTCCAGGTCGACCAGTGTCACTGAATCCACGTCCGGGTGTTTCAACACCTCCCTCAGCGCCAGCCCGTCTCCTCCTCCCAGGATCAAGATCTCATTTCGATTGGCCGCTAGCTTCATGGCCGGATGCACCAGGGGCTCATGGTATTTTTCTTCATCAAAACTGCTGAACTGCTCCTGCCCGTTGATAAACAGCCAATAGTGTTTTTTCCACTGGGTCATCACGATCTTCTGATAGGGCGTTTGTAGGGAATAGATGACCTTGTCGCGATAACGGCGCTGTTCACCGTACATGATGATGGGTTGGATTAGGATACCCAGGGCGATCAAAATGAGACTGCAAGCGGCAAAAGCAGTAACCAGGGTCTTTTTCTTTGAGGTAAGGCGGAAGAAAAACCACAAAAGCAATGAGGCCACCAGAAAATTGATGCTGCCGAGGACGAGGGGCGTATAGGTCAGTCCCAGGTGGGGCAGGGCGAAGAAGGCGAAAAACAACCCACCCAAGAGGGCCCCGAAATAATCCTTCTCCATCACGGCAGCGATATTGGTCCTCAACTCCTCATAGGTCTCATTGAGCCTGGTGACCAGAGGGATCTCAAAACCAATCAATCCCCCCACCAATGTTGCAAGCGTGTA
>CAYWMP010000017.1:0-23113 GCA_964459445.1 uncultured Desulfobacteraceae bacterium | reverse complement strand
TCACTCTCGGCGGCCAGACCCACAATGGCCCCTATGGCCACCAAAGCCCCGGCAAAGCTGACCCCGGCAGCCACGTTATCCTTTTCGATCTCGTCATGGATGCTGTATGGGGTGATGAGATTGTACACGAGTCCGGCCAGGATGAGGATAACCTGCCCCATGGCCCAGAAAGCCATCACGGTCCAGATAGAGCCTCCCTGGCCTTGAATCGAACCGAAAATCACCAGCCCCGACGCGATGCTCATGCCTGCAGAAACAGCCCCCGTGCCCTGGTTTTGATCTCGAATCAACTCATCACTGATCTTGAATTTGTACAGAATAAGGCTATCACAAAGGTACCAGGAGACATTGAGAAGCACGATGCTTAATAGGCCATAGATGCACAGGTCAAGCAGGTCTTCGGTAATGCCGGAACTCGGACCGACCAAGACCCCCCCGATGGCCAAAACCAGGCCAAAGTAGTATCCGACCATGGCCAATGCCAGAGCGGCATTATCCTTTTCAACGAGCTCAAAGTTGAGTTTGTATTCCCTGTGAAGGAGATCGTTGATTAATTTGCCGATGAAAAACAAGATGTAAAAGGCAACAATTAAGATCAGACCGGTAATGAGTGCATCTAGTTTCATAGGCTATTTCCCCGCCCTTCCGCCTCGACCCCGGGCAGCAACCCGCGTCCGGCCGATGCGTTTATTGACCCTATCGGAAAACGACGCCTTCTTGAGCCGTTCTCTGGACATTCGACGTGAGTAGAAATTGGGTTTTTGCCTCTTGGTAACGGAGCCGTTAGTGCCATATTCATTGCGGGGCCCGTAATAGGGTCGGCCTCGCGAACGGTAGTTGGTGTATCGGTCGTAATCACCGCGAAAGATCCGACCTCCGCCCAATAGATCGGACAGAAGTCGATACTGACCGTAAAAAACCCAGAAAGACTGACCCGATGAACCGGTCTCCCAGCGCCCGTAGCGTTTATCGCCCACATATTCATAACCGGGTGGGCCGATAGACTCGCCCTCTTTACCGTTTTTCTTGGCCCAAATGGTCATCCCCAGGAATGGAAGATAGCGCTCGTAATACTCTTTAGGGACTTCCCACCAATCCGTTCTCGTGGTTTTATCCTCCATAAGGATTCGGTATTTGTGGTAATAGGTATTGAAGAAGTCCCCTTCTTCTTTCATATCCTCAAGAATGACCGAGTAGGTTGGAACACCTCTCAGGGCCTCCCTGATTTCATCCATGGGTGAGCGGGGCCGTGCACACGTGGCCAGAAAAAGTGCGAGCAAAATAATTCCTGTGAAAATAATTCGGCTTCTCATGGATCTTTTCCTTCAAGGCGAAGAGATTAAAGGGGGTGGGCTCTGTGGCGAAGCCCCCTCATAACAGACCACTTACGCGCATTTGGCACCCAGGCGACAAAACAGGGTTTTTTCATATTGGCAAAACTCCTGCTATTTGTCCAGTCAGTTTATCATTTCAAAATTTAACCTTATCCTCTCCCTTAAGACCAAGAATCTGACGGGCATCGTCCGGGGTCGCAGGCTCAAGGCCGTGCTCCCTGGCGATGCGCGCGATCTTCTCGACTTGCTCTCCACTACTCTTGGCCATAACCCCTTTTTCCAGGTAAAGGTTATCTTCGAGGCCCACCCGGGTAAAACCTCCCATCAACAGGGCGGCATTGCACATCTTGAACTGGTTTTTTCCCGCAGCACATACCGACCAGACGAAATCATCCCCCAGGATATCCCGGGCCGAATTATGCAGGAACACCAGATTGTTCAGGGTTGCATCCATTCCCCCCAGTATGCCCAGGACAAATTGGAGGTAGACCGGTTTCTTGATGTTGCCCCGACTCATCATAAAGGCCAAATTATTCAACATGCCGGCGTCGTAGATCTCAAACTCCGGCTTGGTGTCTTGTTCTGCGAAAAACTCGCCGAACTCGCGAAGGGTTTTGAAGGTGTTCGGGAAAATGAAGTCCTCGCTCATGGCCAGGTATTGCGGCTCCCAATCGTGTTTGAAGTCTTTGATCTTATCCAGGACGGGAAAAAGGGCGAAATTGAGGGACCCGGCATTTAGGGAGGCCAGCTCCGGGCTGTAGGTATTGACCACCTTTACCCGTTGCTCGACCGTCATGCCGAATCCGCCGCCGGTGGTTGTGCAGATAACCGCCTCGGACTTGTCTTTGATCTTTGACAGGATTTCCCCGAATATCTCGCTATCGGCCGAAGGCCGGCCGGTTTCAGGATCCCGGGCGTGGACATGGACAACCGCCGCTCCCGCCTCACTCGCTCGACGCGCTTCCTCTGCAAGTTCATCCGGCGTAATGGGCAAATAGGGCGACATGGTCGGCGTGTGGATCGCCCCTGTAAGCGCTGCTGTTATAATGAATTTGTCCATGGTTGACTCCCCTCCCACCTTAATAGTTTCTTAATCCGTAACCGTTTGGGTCATTTGTATTTGGAATTTGAGATTTTTTTGGAGTTTGATGCTTGGAATTTGGGATTTCAAAGATTCCGTGAACATTTATGCATCTCCTTTCCGAGCCACAGGTTCTACCCTCCGGCCTGGAAGGCCTACGGGCTGGAATTGTTACCTTACCAGAATCAAACTGGTCTGGGGAAATACGACGACGAGCATCAAAACCAGGATCATAATGAGCACATAGGGGAAGGCCCCGGCAAACACATCGTTTAGACTGATTCGCTGATCATCCAATGTGGATTTGACCACATAGGCGGCAATCCCAAGGGGTGGCGTAATCAAACCCACTTCGATGGCGATGACCGTGACCAGGCCGAACCAAACAAAATTCACGCCCAATTCATGCATGATGGGATAGATGAGCGGCACGATAATCATCATGATCGAGGTGGAATCCAGAATCGTACCCATAAAAAGGATCACCACGAGATAGACCGATAGGATGGCGTAGAGCCCAAGGCCCGATTCGCCGATCCAGGACCCTATGAAACCGGTGATCCCCGAAAGGGCCAACATTCGACCGTAAATATTGGCCGCGATGAGCAAAAAGAGAATCGAAACGGTAACGTGTCCGGTCTCAATGAGGACCTGCCAGAGCTTTGCCCGGTTCAACCGCCGCTTTCCGAAGGCCAGGACCAAGGCGCCGAGAGCGCCGACAGCGCCGGATTCAGTAGGCGTGAACCACCCTGCGTAGATACCGCCGAGAACCAGGGCTACCAAGAGAACAATGGGTGTCAGCTTCCATAGGGCCCTGCCGGCAGCCATCTCGTCCTTTGGCGAGCGGCCGGCATGTCCCGCAACCCTTCCGACATAGTCGGGAAGCCTATGGGCCATCAGAATGATGGCGCCGCTGTATGCAGCCGAAAGTATGATGCCGGGCATGATGCCGGCCTTAAAGAGATCGCCGATGGAGGTCTCCGTCAACACACCGAACAAAATGAGCAGGAGGCTGGGTGGGATGAGCATCCCCAACACCGAAGACCCCGTAACGACCCCGACAGCAAATCTGGGTTTGTGCCCAAGCCTGATCATTTCGGGCACAGCGACTTTTGTAAACACGGCCGCAGAAGCGATCGAGATGCCCGTGACGGCCGCAAAAACGGCATTTGCAGCCACCGTGGCGATCCCCAGGCCGCCGCGCACGCCCCGAAACAGCCGGTTGGCCACATCGAAAGTATCCTTGCCGATACCCGAAACCGATATCAATAGGCCCATCAACACGAACAACGGCACCACACCGAAAATATACCCCGAAATACTGTCTGAGGCTGCAAGGGCAAGAAGCTTACTGGCGATGGTCCAATTGCCCTTTATATGCCAGACCCCTAAAAAGGAAAGCAAAGTAAGGGCAATGGCCACGTGCATCCCCGCATAGATCAAAAACAGGATCCCGAAAATGGAGACGAGCCCTATCTGGATGTCGCTCACGGCCGATCTCCATGTTTGCCGGATCCCGGGCCTTTAAAAATGCCCATGAGGCGAAACTGACGACCGGCCATGATCAGGAATTGGATGGTTGCCGCCACACAACCGATGAGAATGATCATCTTCACCGGCCAGACCGGCGCCATGAAGTCACCTTCCGCGCCCACATATTCGTCGATGCGCCATGCCTTTGTGAACAAGGGAATGCTGGCGTTAAACAACAGGGCCATAAGACCGGCCCCGATCAAGAAATAGACGCCCTCCAGGAAAAAGCGCAACCTGGGATGCTTTTTTTGAACCCAGTCCAATAGAATATCGGACCGGGTCAGCCGGCCGACCCGGAGTGTATGGGCGATTTGAAGGAAGACGCAGCCGACAATGGAAAGCGCGACAATCTCAGGCACCCCCCTGATTGGGTGGTTGAACAGGGCCCGGCCGCCGATGTCAAGGTTGATGATGACCAGCAGGACAAAGACCCAGGCGGTCCCGATGCTGTTCATCACCGATATGATGGCGTCATAGGTGAATCGGCGGGGCGGTCTCGATGCATCTCCCGTTGTTATGTTGTCATCCACCAAGCCTTATTCCTTGTCCCACTCCCTGGCCAAGGTCACCCCGCGTTGCCTTAAACCGTCCAAATACCCTTTCAAAATGGCATTGCCGGGAAGACCTTTCTTCTCCATGGAAGCCACCCATTCCATGGGGACATTGGGCAGTTTCTCGGCCCAGCGTTTGCGTTCGCCTTCGGAAAGGTAGGTCACCTTTGCGCCTCCCTTTTTCATCCCTTCCATGGCCTTGTGTGCGCGAGCGGCCTGGGCCTCGGCCAGTCTTTTCGTATACGCATTGCCGACATCAACAAAGATCGCCTGAATCTCCTTGGGAAAGGATTCAAACACGTCCTTGTTGATGCTGAGTCCGCCTGCGAACTGAGATCCGAAATTGACCATCAAGAGGTGTGGGGCGACTTCATGGACTTTGATGGCGGCTGCCGCCGTCATGAATGTCAGGGTACCTTCGAAAACGCCGGTCTTGATGCCGTTGTAGTATTCATTCAGGTTGGAGGCGACCGGAACCCCGCCGGTGCCCTTGAGCCAGTTTGCCGAAGGACCGGGGGCGGCAATCTTGTGGCCATTGACATCGTCAACCCTGTTCACAGGGAAGTTGGTCAGAATGCCATAGGTGTCCAAAGCGGCGCCGCCCAGATAAATCTGATTGTGGTTCGTCCACTCCTGGGCGAGTTGCGGGATCTTGGATTGGAGTTCCCGGATCGTGTCCACCACATAGAAAATATTGTCCGTTCCGAAGGGGGTCATATAGGTCACATTGTGCAGGGGCATCTTGGGTGCCTCGAAGATGGTGCCCACAAAACCCATATCCGCAATACCCTCTTCTATGGCTTCGAGTGCGCCGCCGATTTTGGCAATCGTTCCGCCGTAGGCCTGATTCCATTGGATTTTGTGGTTCCCCCCCAATGCAGCCACCCGCTTGTCAACTTCCGGAATAAAGTAATCCCGGCATAGGGTCACCCATAGGAAAATGGGCGGGTGGCCTGCTACAACGGTTATTTTGTAGGTTTTGGCAACAGCCGTCTGAGGCAGTAGGAATGACAACAACCCTAACACCAAGGCCGATACTAAAATGCTCTTTGCTTTTTTCATAACCTATCCTCCTCCCTTTTGTTCTTATGAACTAAACGTATCCTGTCGCGGCTAAGTGCTTAATCCCCTTCATCCACAATGGCCACGGGCCGGGTCCAGCCCGCGCTTGCCCCTTTGATTTTGACCGGGAAGCAACACACGGTGAAACCATGGGGTCTGCCGATGGCGGAAAGGTTCGCCATCTTCTCCATATGGCAGTAGCCGATTTCAATGCCGGCGAAATGGGCTTCCCAGATCACCTTGGGATCACCGGTTTCCTGGAATTCTTTAGCCAGGAAGGGCAGGGGGCGATCCCAACTCCAGGCATCAATACCCACAACCTTTACGCCCTTTTCCAATAGACAGAGCGTGCTTTCTCGATCCATTCCCGCCCCCTTTACCAGGTATTCTTGTTTACCCCAGAATTCATCTGCTCCTGTCCGGATGAGAACGATGTCCAACGGCTTGATCTCATACTCAATTCTTTCGAGCTCCCGTTCGACGTCCTCCACGGTAATCCTTTCGCCGTCCTTTTTGTGGCGGAAATCCAGGATCACACCGTCATTGAAACACCACTCAAGGGGGATTTCATCGATGGTCAAGGCGGGTTTTCCCTGATCCATGGTGGGATGATAATGGTAGGGGGCGTCCAGGTGCGTACCGCTGTGGGTGGTGAGAGTAAGGAATTCGACGGCCCAGCCGAGCCCTCCGGGGAGTTGTTCGGTCATGACCCCTGGAAAAAACTCCTTCATCTGCTCCGCGCCCTGGCGGTGATCAACATAGTCGATTTTGGGGATCATAATAGGTGGATCACTCGGCAGTTCAGGCTCGATACTGATGCTTAGATCAATGAAACGCTTCTTTCCCATGGCTTACTCTCCTCCTTTGCGATAAGTACCCAGGTTGAGCGGTTCAAAGTTCACGCCCGCCCTGGCGCGACGACCGTTATCAGGATATCAACCACAAAAGAAGGTTGGCAGGTTCAGAGGTTCAAAGGTTCAGAGGTTCGGAAATCAACCCTGAACGTTGAACGCTGAACGTGGAATCCTAATAAAGTGTATGCCTTGAATACAGGTCCTTGAAATCAGGTCTGGGCCAGGGGTTCCAGGTTGAAGAGCCCTAACTGGCTCATATCAAAAAAATAATGCCTCAATAGGGGCGACACGTAGGTTTCACCCAACCCGCGTTCTCCCGCCAAGCGCGGGATACGGCGGACAGGTGGGTGAAAAAGGCTAATCTGGGTATTGTGTTATAAAGCTAGGGATGCCAGTAGATTATAACCTTTGAACCTTGAACCCTGAACGAATCACTTTAGCTTATGGTGAATAGGTCTTCCTGTCAACAACGGGAAATACGGATACTTCCTTTCCGTGACAGCATGCGGCTCTTTAGGTCGACAATGAATTCACCTTCTGGTATACACTTCATTCTTTATTGCAATATACGAAAGGGAGCATTTAATACTTCCCACTAGGCATTTCAATTTTCCCCCCACCCTAACCCTCCCCCTTGAGGGGGAGGGCAGGGAGGGGGTGTCAGCCTGTTCGATCCTATGGGACCAGTGCAAAAAAAGATTGTGCTCCCTGCAGTAATCCCTTCAAAAGCCTACAAGGAGCCGGACTATGATACGTGCAAAACTATGGTTTCGGTGTGCTGCGATGCATGACCCTGTCACACCGGTCATTGTCAAACCGGCTGTTATTGGCTGGGATGCCAAACAAAGACAGGTGGATCTGACCATTGAACGCGCCTTTAAAGGGGATGAGTTGGTGCTTCGGATGAAGGGTTGGGTCACCACGGATGTAAAAAAAGTCATTGAGGTTGTCAAGAGACATGGGTTCCTGAAAATACTCGACGAGCGGGACCTGGTCGTTGAGACCGAGTCTGAAACAGACTTTGAAAACCTGACCCGGGAACTCAAAGAGAACTTCGAGGATCAGGTGGTTTTAGAAAGGATGTAAGTTTCTCAAATCTCACTTTCTTTCCTACGTACTGAATCAGTATTGACATTTTGAGCGCTTTGTTCTTAACCTAGCCAGTAATTTGGTTCCTTTCTAATAACCAACCTAACCCTCAAGCTCTGAATTTATCGTCCAAAAATCGAACCTTCCTTCAAAACCACATATCCAAAGAGAAAATCATAAGACGGAAGGACAAAGATTGATGAAAAAGGGTATTTGCATATTGAGCCGATAGATAGCCGTGAAGGGTATGAGATCATGCATGATTTCGTGGGGACCATCGAAGCGGATGAGATAAGGGAGCGTTTGTATAGGGTGTTGGACGGGCCGAAACCGTTCAGGAATTTCAAGGATGCCCTTTACGAGTACCCGGAAATAGAGACCCGGTTCTATGAATATAAAGAGGAGCGGTTGAAGGAGAATTTGAAGGAGCAGTTGGCTAGGGCGGGGTATGAATTAGAGGAAGATTAGCGAATTTCGAATTGAAGCTTGCCCGCCTCCGGGCGGCTTGCCCCCCACTGGCGGGGATGTGGGGATTCGATACCCAGAGCGAGGCTCTGTAAGGGAAGAGAGGGCTTTGACGACGAGAAGATAAAGACTTACCCTTTGGTTGCCGAGTGGAGATTGTTATTATCACGAGTCCGTGGGTGCACCATAAACTCTTTTAGGTATTTGAAAGCTATTAAGGAAGGTAGAACGATGGAAAAAGAGGAATCAATATGCTGTCCACACTGCTCATGTCCAGACGTATCCAAGAGCAAGGATAAAGGATTAATTGAGATCGGCCCTTTGGAGTTCTCTGAAGATGAGGGATATCCCGTTGATGTTTGGGTTTGTTCGAAATGCCAGCGGCGATTTATCATACTGGATTAGAATAAAGAAAATGCAAAATAAGGCAATTTGAGGAAACAGAAATGGGAGTTGCAGATCTCGCGTAGCGTGAATTCAACAGGGCAAGGATTAGCATAACGAAGCAGATGAGTGCTTTTCGACAGCCTGCCCCTCCCACTTTATCCTTGCTATCTAGTTCACCGTATCGAAAATTCTGCACCTCGTATTGGCAATACAGCATTTCCGAAAGCTGTCACGATATAATACGAAAAAATGAGCAATGGCGTCCATTAAAGTCATTATGGGGGCTCAAAAGGCATAATATCCCTCTAAAACGTATGAGATATGAGGGATGGATCGCCTATGTTAAATTGCCCAACAAACCTGAGCTTCTCACATACCCACTCCATCAAACGACTCGATAAGGCCTATGGATCTTTTGGGGTTGACGTCATTAAACGAATGATTGGCTTTACTCTGTTTTTGTTTGGAGCAAAGAGGGAAGATATTGCCCAATATTTACAAATACCCATTGGAACCTTTTTGTCCTTTCTCACGAGAGCAGATCGGTACGGCCTTTCGGCATTTGAAGATAGAAGAAAACAACTATCTGTTAAGGTTGTGAAAGAGAAGGTGCCCCTCAAAGTCTGCTTAGGCGTCACGGAGGAAAACGTCATCATTCAATTAAGCGAAAACAATGAGTCGATCGTAATCCCCCGAAGAAACCCATTACAATGCAAAGCCATTCTCCTTACTTTTGTAAACAACAGCCTGCTTTCCGCTAAAGAGGTATCTGAGGTTCTCGGATTTACTGTAAGGCATGTCAGAGACCTCAATAACAAGATGCAGGAAGGAGACGTTTATTCGTTGATTGATAAGCGAAAAGGCCGAATTCAAGATTATCGATTCACTCCGGAGATTAAGGCTGAATTGATCCAGCAGGTTGCCGCCAATTCCATAACCGGCAAACCAACGTCAAGCCGGGTCATATCTGAACAGATCAAGGAACGATGCAACGTGACCTTGCCTGATCGCTCAATTCGATTCCATATGGAAAAGCTGGGGCTGCCTAAGATATCCAAATCGCTTCCTGCACTTGTGGAACATTTAAAAAAAACTCAAAGCAATGATTATGGACATGGCAAATGAGCCTTTTCCCGACAATCATAATTCAAGCTCTTCGGCTAAACATCAGATTGCCTGGTTCAAACAGATTCAAGAACGAACGGAAATGCTTGCCCTTGACCAATGCGGAGTCAATCCGCAAACTATCGCATGGTTCACGAACCGCCATATCACCACTGTTAGGAGATGGATATTGCGGTCAATGAACGGCGATGAATTATGCGATCAAAAGAGAAGTGGACGCCCTGCCGTTTATAGCGAGAAAATCCAATTAAAGACCATTGCCTTTTACTGTCAGGTCTCTCCTTTGCCCGGATGCAACAGATGGTCGTTGAGATGGGCGGAAAACTATTTGAAGGGGCATAGCGAAATTATCGGTTGTTCCATGAGTCATTCAACCATTCAGCGCATTTTGAAAACCCATTCCCTACGACCGCATTTGCATAAGTACTTCCTGGAAATAACTGACCCGGATTTCTTTCCGAAAATGGAACATATCATTGATCTGTGTCTCCACCCGCCAGAATATCTTTTTAACTTTGATGAATGCACAGGTCTTCAGGCCAAATATCCTCTGGCCCCGGATTTGCCCCCAGCACCCCACAAGCCCAAATACGAAGAATTTGAATATAGGCGCAACGGAACCACAGATCTTCTGGCTTTTCTAAATCCCAAAACAGGCCAAGTCTTTGGCAAATGCACCCCAAACCACAATACACAAACTCTCATACGCGTTTTCAAAGAGCACGTTCATTCTTTGCCTTGTGATGCTCAACTTCATTACATCATGGACAACTTAAACACCCATTTCAATGATGACTTCTGCAAAACCGTCGCCCAGTTAAGCGGGGTAACCTATGACCCCCTCAAAACAGGCATTGAACGCCGTAACTGGCTTCAGCGCGATGATAAACGAATCGTCATTCATTTCGTGCCCTTTCACGGGTCATGGCTCAACATGATCGAGATATGGTTTGGCATTCTTAGCAAGAAATGCCTGAGACACCAATCATTCTCTTCGGTGCAACTGTTGCAGGAAATCATAGAGGAATTCATTGAAACCTGGAATAGCTTCTTTGCTCACCCATTCACATGGAAGTATACAGGAGAGGGCTTGCAAGAAAAGGCCATTAAACGCTTCAACAACCTCCTTATCATCGAAAGCAAACAGATGGACGTAAAATTCTTAACAAAGCAGCTGCTCTTAATGTCCAACATAGCCAAAACCTACCGCACCAAAGTCGCTAATAAGGTTTGGAAATAGCTTCATGACTTGATTCTTGAGAAAAAACACTATATCCAAAGCATTATCAGCGGTGCCGAAAAAGAAAGCCAAACTGTAAAGGCTCAGAACGCTTTGCAACAATTCAGCCTTTTCATGGCCTAGACTAATCGCTGAAAAAAACCTCGATGAGTGAACAATTAAGTTGCCAAAATCAATAGCAAAACTTTTGGGTCGGTGAACTAGTGCGTTGTCTCGAAAGTTCTGTCACCGATTTTGGCAATATGTTCTGTTTTTGACCTGTCGAGAGCCTCTAGGTCGAACGAAAGGACAGACCAAGCGCACTAAATTCCAAAACTCAAATCCCAAATTCCAAACAATGTACAAATCCCAATTTTCGAAATTCAAAACAAAGACACTGTGATCGTTCGACCTTGAGGCTCTCGACAAGGGGTTCGGCGCCGATTCTTCATGTTTTCCTGTTTTGGTCATTGTTATTTGGAATTTGAGATTTGTTTGGAATTTGATGCTTGGAATTTCGGATTTCCGCGTCTCTGGGAAATGGGTCAAATGTCAACCTTAAATCGAAACAGTTAATTTGCCAAAATGATGGACAGAACTTATGAGACGCGGCACTAGTGGCCAAATGGCTATATTATTTTGCAATATGGTTAAATCAAAGAATGATACTTTCGTAAAAAGTCACAAATCAGACGGCACAGTAAAAAGTTACAGATGCAAGGCGCGCGAATCTTTAGGAATGAGGCGTACATAGAAGTACGCCGCAGTGACTGAAGATGAAGCGCAACGCCGCAGATGGACTTTTTACGAAGCCGTCAAAGAATGGCACTCAAAAAGAGAAGGAGCACTGAGATGATAGGGGAATCCATTGGAATAAAGACAAATAGCGTTCAGGATTTGATTGTGAAATTGCGAGAGGGATTTCCTGTATCAGCATTTGACCGTCTAAAGGCAAATCTGGCGGTGCCTGAAAAGGAACTGGCTGCCACGGTAAACATTGCGCACAGGACGCTGACCCGACGAAAGAAGGAAGGGCGGCTAAAGGTAGATGAATCGGAGAGGGTATTGCGGCATGCAAAGCTCTATGAAAGGGCGGTGGAAGTATTCGAAGATGAGGAATTGGCGAAAAACTGGTTCCATATGAAGGTTAAAAGCCTGGGAGGAAAAACCCCTCTCGAATATTCAGATACCGATTTAGGAGCGCAAGAAGTGAATGATCTCCTGACCCGTATAGAACACGGGGTTGTTTCTTGATAATTCGAGCGTGGCGAATCGTCAAACAACGTTTCCTGGGCGACGCCTTTTCAGGAGAAGGGTCAAGGCGACCATTTAGGCGGAGTGAACCTAGAACTTTGAACCTTAGGCCCTTGGCCTTGAGCCTTGAACCTCTATTCTATCTGCAAAGCAGCCGCTTAAGGCCAGGATTGGCACAACGATACAGAAACTGCTTTTCTTCAGCCTGCCAGGCAATCCTGACAGATTTGCTGACTCCCTCTTTCAACCAGCTTAGATGCCATCGTGGGTTCCCCGCATTTGGCACAGACTATCGAAGGCTCTATTCTCGCCGGTTCCGGCAATGTCACATCCACGGATGTTACCGTGAAGATCTCCTCTAAAGGCCTTGTCAATATCTCGCATGATCTTTCATGATGAAGCCTTTGAAACTCATCCTGTTCGGCTTCGTCTGCCGTTCCATTTTTAACTCTGTCCATGAGCTCTTTCTGCTTTTCAGTGGGTTCTATGGCGCCGGCCTTGAGGGCCGCACGCACTCCTTTGCCTGTATTTCTGCTAAGGAGGGTAAAAACCTGTTTCCCATGGTCTTTGAAAATAAAATTGCCCTTTCCAAAGGTGCATCCGGTGAGTACCTGAATGGCATCGGCCCCACAGGCATCGGTTTCGACAATAGCGACCACTTCCTCATCCTCGGAGCGGTTCTCATTCAACCTTTCCATTGTGGCCTTGGCGGCCCGATATCCGATGGAAAGGCCGGGACAGATGTGACCATGGAAATCAGCGCATTTCTTAAAATCATCCTGCGTAAAAGGATCCTTTGCGTTCATATCCCTTCCTCCTTTGCCCTCATGAAACATTTCCTATAGAGTAACACAATAGTTTCTATGGTGCGTAAACATCTTATCAAATAGCTTCCCCTTTCAAAAAATTCGTTATAAAAATCACGATTAGATATAAAGAATGACGGCAGACACTTAAAGGTTATTTTGCTAATTATTTCGGGCAGGTTGTTGAAAAATGTTCAGATGCTAGGCGTGCGAAATTCTGTAGAATGAGACGTATTTTATTAGTACGTTGCAGTGATGCGGGATGAGCGCAACGCCGCCCTTCGGCGTTGCTCAGGGACGTGAGCATGTCGAACGGCAGATGGGCGTTTTTCAGCAACCTGACAGAGGCATGAAAGGATGGACGAAGTTTACATTCCCATTGACGGCGTGATCGATTTGCACATGTTCGCACCCAAAGATGCGACATCCGTCGTGGAGGAGTATATCCGGGCTTGTTTGGAGAAAGGGATCTATGAGGTAAGAATTATTCACGGAAAGGGCAGGGGTGTATTGCGTCGCACGGTCCATGCCTTCCTTGAAAGACATCCGCAGGTGTTGGATTTCAAATTGGACAGCGGCCCTTCAAGTTGGGGGGTGACTTTGGCCCGCCTCAACCGCCTCCGACGCCCATCGCGCCTTAGGCCGTTTATGTCCAACCGAAAAGCCGCCACCCAAACATAATCGAAAATCATCTAGTGCCTCTATTTTGGGATACAACAATATATAGCATGCTAATACCAGAATAATTTTTGTTCACCGATTTTTGTTGTATATTCAGATGCTTAATCATTAATCCCGACCATCCCACAACCAATAAATGATATAAATTATATGTAAATTATATAAAAAGCTTGACAAATATAATCTATATATGTATGATATCATACAAATCTTTCATCTTTCATTAGGAGAGAGCCCAGTTGTCAGAGTTAACAGCCCCATTTAAGCGTCATTCTGACCCCAGTCACATTGTCCACATTTCTAAATGCTCCAAAAACCCTAAAAGGCAGAGTCTTCATTGGCTCTGCCTTTTAGGGTTTGAGCCCCAAACCCCCATTCAAGGCCCCCATGTCAGGCCTGACGCCTCAGCTATCCCGTGCGCACTCTTAAAGGTTGGGTTCTTTTCCCACTCAATACTATTCTGACGTTCATTACGGGGGATTCCCTGCAAAGCCTGGGGTTTCGGCGATGGGGGGAAAGACGGTCTGTGTCATTTAAGCTCTTTCAGAAGCCTTTCCGCCCAACTTGAAAAATACGCATCATCGGACTGCGCGGTCTTTTCCAACAGGGCCTTTGCCTCGGCCCTGTTTTCCTTTCCTTTCAGGGCCAACAACAGTTCTGCGAGATATATCTTGCCCTCATCCTTTTTGGCGAAATACTCTGTCTTCTGGTATTCCCTATAGAACGTGAGTGCCTTTTTCCTGTCCCTCAAAGGCCAAGGCAGAACGGCCCAGAAACGCCCAATCGCCAATATCGGTCCTGCTTCGTTGTAGGTTTTGTCTATCTCATAGGCTTTCTCAAAACCGCCCTGCGTTTTATCTTTCAGTCCTTCTGCGATGGCCCTAAGGATGCTCACCCCGTCTGAATAAATCCCGACACTGAGGCCGTAATAGTAATGACCCTGGACTTTATCGGGATCGAGGTCCATGGCCTTCTTGGCGTATTTTAGGCCTTCCTTGCCGTATTTCGCACAGATCTTCTTCCATCCCTCCAAACCCTTTTCCTTTGCCTTGTCGCCATACTCCCTGTGTGCCCTGGCACATTTCCAGTTGGCATCAAAGTCATTGGGGCTTTTCTCAACGGCCTTTAGATAGAGGTCTATCGAGGCCTTAATGTTTTCCAAACCCCCTTGCTTGTAAAGTGCGTCGGCCTGGGAAAGGAAATCCTCTGCCATCAAACCCGAGGGGACCAACACGAGGAAAAAAAAGACAAGCAAACCGTAGCGCAAATACCCTTTCATAATTCACCTCCGTTGCCAGACATTAAGATTAACTGCAAGCGTTCACAGGTTCTGCGTTCCCCGTTCAGGGTTGCCTTGTTTTCGTCGAACTTGCACATAGGCCCGTCCCGCCTGGCGGGAATGAAACCACGAGTGGCTGCACGCGGGCGTCCCGCATAATCATACACATCCTGAAACTCAGCTTGCGTTATATATTGTTGATCCCACGCTTAGGCTTCTGCGTCAAGTATCATCAACGTTTGAACCCTGAACCGCTCAACCTAGGTCCTTGTTTTTCCTCCTCTCACTCCGCTTAAGGAGTGCAAGTGATATTCAGAATCGGTCATGGGACGAACAAGGCCAAGCGGCCACGTCTCCCTCGGCTGTTCAACCAAATCACCGATTGCCTTGCCCAGACGCACTGGCTTCGTATCCTCCGGTTTGTCTGAAAAGGCCTTCTTTACCTGCTGAAGGGCCTCATCTATAGGCTTTCAGATAAAGTTTTTGGCAAGGCTAGAAGGAGCTCCCTTGAGTAAGGCGTACAAATAGTACGTTGTCGAAAGGGGGCGACTGATAACGCAGTCCAAAAACTTTATCTGGAAGACTATACCAGTTATGCTTCAAACACATCCTTGTCAGACACCGGGCCGATTTGATCCTCTTGACGCAATTGAAACTGGAATCTCCACCGGTGGATGCTCCGGGTGGATCGGCAACAGAGGGAAAGTGTGCCCGCTTCCGCATACCGGGCCTCCACCTTTACGGGAACAGAGGTCCCTTTGGCCTTCTTGCCGAATTGGATTACCGTATGAAGCGGGGGTAACGGCGTGAGTGAATGATCCACGTTAATCACGTCGCCGACGCGGTCCCCGGTGCGGAAACTTGAGCTGTATAGCAGGAATCTCACCGGCTGATTGGCCAGGACATAGAATCTCTTGTCATTAAGCTCATTCTTGGTCCCCTCCGCCATGCCCCGCTCCACCAGACATATGGCCTTTTCCGGCGGACGGGAACGCGCTCCCTCTTCTTCGGGTATACTTACTCCCACAAAAACCCCCAGATAATAGGCCCGGGAGCTGCCGCTGCGCACCCGGACACCGTATCCCTTTTTGGCCAGGCCGTAATAAGATGCGCCCAGGGCCACTGCCAGATCGAGATCAGGATTGGCCAGGATCCGCGGCAGTCTCCTGTCCTTTTCATTGAACCAGTGGCGCACCGCAGCCCGTATTCGCCCTTGAATTCGTGGCGGCTTAAGGGAGGCCCCATTGAACAGAATCAGGTCCGGTTTGGGGGTTTCCCTCCCCAGGACCTTGGCCACATCATCTCTGTGTTGCTCCAAGAACCGCATCAGATGCCGGGTGATGGCCGGGTCCTGGGCATATGGCAGCCCGAATTCGGTCATTCCGCGGCGTGGCTCTTCTGCTAAGGCATCCCCCGCTCCGATCAAGGGAAAGAAACCCTCCAGGATCGTCTCTTCTATCTCTTTCTGCGTAAGCCTTGCGGAGACAGCATCTGCAATAACCCTGCGGCCTTGACCCACCAGGGTGAGGGTCTTTGATCTTGCAGCGCCTTCCAGGATCTCCTCTTTGGCCTGTCGACACTGATGGCACAGGGCCTGGAGTTGATGGATATTCAAAGGCCCCTTTTGTTTTCTTTTAACACGCCTTTCCAACCGACGCGCCAGGGCCAAGTCCATGTTATCGCCCCCCAGTATCACGTGATCCCCAACGGCGATACGTTCAAAGACCGGATCGCCATTCGCCGCCCTAAGGGTAATAAGGGTAAAATCCGTAGTGCCGCCTCCCACGTCACAGACCAGGACCAACTCCCCGGGCCGCACAAGCTGATCCCAGTCCTGTTCGTGTTTCATCAGCCAACTGTAAAAGGCGGCCAGGGGCTCTTCTAACAGGGTAATATTCTCAATCCCGTCTTGAGAAGCCGCTTTTAGTGTCAGGGCACGGGCCACTTCATCGAATGAGGCGGGTACTGTAACGACTACTGTCTGGTGCTCCAGGTAGAGATCTTTATCACCTTCCCTGGTGTGGTTCCATGCCTCTTTGATCTGTCTCAAATAGGCGGAGGTGGCCGCAACAGGGGATAGCTTTTCCACATCCCCATCCGCCTCCCAGGGCAGGATAGGGGCCATACGGTCCACCCTGTCGTGGCAAAGCCAGCTCTTGGCCGAGGAAACCATCCGCTTGGGCGCCCTGGCCCCTTGGTCCCTGGCAAAAGCGCCCGCAACAACTTTTCCATCAGAGGACCAGGGGAGGGTTAGACTGTCCTTTCGGACCTCGTGTTCGCCGGGTAGGTAGAGAAAAGACGGCAGGGTCTTAAGATGTGATATCTCTCCAGGGGCGCTGACTTGAGGAATTTCAAAAATCTCTATTTGGCGCCTGGATTCCCTCTTGACACGGCCCGCGGAAAGATCCGCATAGGCCACAGAAGAATTGGTCGTACCCAAATCGATGCCCACAATGTAGCGCATCAATCCTCAACCCTTTCCCTTACGTTGAACTCTAACTTGAACCTTTGCTCATCCTGCCTGGATACGCACCATAGCTCTAACGTACCGACTTCCGTGACCTTTATGTTGAGAGTGACCGGCAGTATGGCCCCGGGCTCACCCTCCAGGCTGGTCTCCACAGTGGTGATTTCTTCTATCTCTCCCTCCCAATCCTCAACCACCATACCGGCAGTATCATGACGCCGGATGTGGGATCCCAGAAAGTCAAACTTGACAGGCTCACCTACTACCAGACCGAATTCCTTATCCGGCAGGGGCGCTTCCGTGCCCTCCTCCATACCAAAGGGCGCCACGCACAGGGCCTTGATGGGGGTCGCCATGCCCGGCACGGCCGGGAGTGCCGCCTCAACACCGATGTAATAACTCCTGGCAAGTCCCCCGCGAATCCGAACGCCCTTGCCCCGTCGTGCCAGGCCATAATAGGCCGCTCCCTTGGCAACGGCCAGGTCAAAGTCAAATGTTTCGATTTCCCGTGATGGTTGTTTCCCCTTCTGGAACCAGGAGGAGAGGACATCAAGCACCCGCTTCCTTAGGCCCCGGGCCTTCATCACCCCACCGTTGAAAAGGACCGCGCTGGGAAAGGCCATGCCATGCCCTTTTCTGTCCTCGGGAGATTCCTGTTGCCTGAGGAAATGGGCCATATGATGGGTAATAGCCGGATCAGAGGTATAGAAAAGGCCCAGTTCCCGCATACCGGTCCGCCGCTGAACCTGAGGCAGGGCATCGCTCTCGCATTTTGGAAAAAAACCATCCGTCAGGACCTTTTCAACCTCCTTGCGGGTCAACTCGGTCTTGATGGCGCCGCCGATCAACTTGCTCCCCCTGCCCAGAATGGTTATGGGCTGGGCAATGGCCCCTTCATCCACAAAAAGTTGCTCCTTGGCCGAACGGCAACCGTGACATAGCCCCCGCATCTGATAGGCATCCAGTTTGTGGCCCTTTGAGGCCATACGCCCGGCCACTGCATGAGCCAATGTCAAGTCCATGTTGTCCCCGCCCACCAGGAGGTGCTCTCCCACGGCAATTCGCTCCAGGACCAGGTCCCCCTGCTCTTCAGAGACCCTAATCAAACTGAGATCGGTGGTGCCGCCCCCCACGTCAACCACCAGGACCAGGTCATCTACTTTGACCAGGTCACGCCATTTTCCCCTGGTGGCATCTATCCACGCATAAAATGCGGCCTGAGGCTCCTCAAGCAAGGTGCTCTTGGGGAAACCCGCCATTTTCGCGGCCTTGACCGTCAGGTTCCTGGCCACTGCATCAAAGGAGGCGGGCACGGTTAGGAAGACCTCCTGATTCTCCAGACGCAAACGGTCATCATCGCCGGCCATTTCGTAGTCCCAGGCCTCCTTGATATGTCTCAAGATCGCCGCGGAGGCCTCGACCGGGGAGAGCTTGGATCGGTCCATCGGCCCCTCCCAGGGAAGGATGGCCTTGTTTCGGTCTACTCCGCTGTGGCAAAGCCACGACTTGGAGGAGGCAATCAGGCGCAGAGGGAGTTCTGCACCGCGATCTCGGGCGAACTCCCCAACCGCCAAAGAACTCTTTTCATCCCATGGCACCTTGAGTCCCCCTTCAGGAACATCGTGCGGACCCGGTAGCAGGACAAAGGAGGGCAGAATCTCATCTTTCCCCACAGAACCCGGCGCCACCAGTTGGGGTATCTCAAGGACACGTATCTGAGGCTCCTCATATTCGTCGATCTGGGCCTCGGTATAAGCCACCACACAGTTCGTGGTGCCCAAATCAACACCTATGATATAGGTTGGATCCGACAAGTGATAACTCCTTTCATTGTAACAGTCAGCTATTCTTGACAGGATGAACATGATGAACATGATATTTTTCTTATCTTGTTGATCTATCAGTTCAAATCCTTGATTTTGCGTTTAACATCAACTTTTGATCAACTGGATTTTATAGGAACTTCCTTTTAAAATCATGTCTATCCTGTTTATCCTGTCAAATGCTTTATACACCGGTGAACTATTACCTTTCATTCAATCTCCACTTCGGCCGGGGCGATTATGCCCGGATCCTGGGATCCGGAGAGGGTGGGCAGGTCAAAAGCCGTGGCACGCCAGCCCCTGTGTTGCAAGACCCCTTTAAAGGGTGGGGCTCCGGTCACGTTCCCCGTGAGCTTGACGGCGCTGGCGTCAAACCCGGAATCAACCGTGATCTCGTCGCCTTCATTCCGGTCAATTACCGCCTCGGGGGCCAAATACTTGTTTAGGGTCTTCTGGCAGTTCTCCTGAATATTTCGCACCGCCGCCCCTATTTGCGCATCATCATAGTCTTGTAGGTCCTCTCCCAAAAAATCTACAAGACGCCCCTCACGTTGCAGCAGTGAGAGCAGGTGCAGGGCCCGGCGCTGATCATCGGCAGCAGGTTCTCTTTTCTCTTGTGGTTTGGCTTCATCTTTTCTAATCACTCGCATGAGGGAGGAACGCAGAGTCAGCCATAGAAAAAAACCAATTACCGCCAGACTCCCTGCCAATACCTCCCAATAGACGAGACCAAAACTCCTCTCCCAGTATCCTGACAAAGCGAGCACCAGGCCCAGGACCAGGAACCAAATAGCTATCCACAACAATAACTGACGAGAAATCCTACTTGTCATTTCCATCTCTTATTCATCTCCTTATCATTAGCCTGCATCAAAGATGATCCCCCCTATCTCGTTCAAATCACTTATTCCCCGGACCTCGTGGGGAAACAGAGGGATTTGAAGGATAGTACGGGTGGGAAACTTGGAATGAATCTTTTCTATGTATCTAAACTGCTCCGCTCTCTTAGAGGAGCAGAAGTCACACGCTGTTTGGGGGACAACCATGTTGATTGCGATATGTTCACAGTGTATCTTTGCATTCCCCAGAGCGCCGGCAAGTCGCTCCAACTCGAGCAGACCCATGGCCTCAGGGATAGTGACTGCCACAAAGGCCGTTCTTCGAGGGTCCGCCAGGGTCTCTTGAATCCTCCTGACATTCTTTGACATGGCCAGGGCCCTTACGGCGGCCCTGGTCAACCTGACCAGACCTTTATATTTCAACAGCAATCTGAAAAAAGCCTTCAACCATTCCCTGACCATATCAGGCAGCTCCAGGAACCTGAGAAGGTGGCCGGTTGGCGACGTATCCAGGACAAAGATATCAAATTCCCTTTTCTCTCTCAGCTCCATGATCCTGTCCAGGGCCATAATCTCGTCGAGCCCCGGGGGCGCAAAGGTTACCAGTTCAGTCATAACCTCACGGTCGAATTTGATATCAACCCCTTTACCCAAAAAACTATTGAAAACCTCCTCTATGTCATCTTTGAACTCCTGCTTGAAATCCTCCCACAATTCATCCGCATTTATCTCCAGGGCAAAGAGGTTGGTATTGGTCACTGGACATT
The DNA here is from genome assembly GCA_964459445.1 of uncultured Desulfobacteraceae bacterium. Taxonomy (GTDB): domain Bacteria; phylum Desulfobacterota; class DSM-4660; order Desulfatiglandales; family HGW-15; genus CAYWMP01. The sequence goes on along the minus strand of CAYWMP010000017.1, from coordinate 2,497 downwards.
GGTCATTGGTCATTAGACATTGGTCATTGGTCATTGGATTTTGGTCATTGGATACTGACCACTGTATGGGTGTAATCGTATCCCCGATTTGCACTCTAAAGGAATCGGAAAGGGAATGGGCCGGATCTGTGGAAAAAACGAGGATCCTTTTTTCCGGATCCTGTTGCGCCAAATGAAGGGCTACGGCGGAGGCAAGGGAGGTCTTACCCACTCCGCCCTTGCCGCCAAAGAGGATGAGCTCCAGATCTGGACTGAGGGCCAGATGTGCCTGGGGCCCTTGAACAGGGTGGATTGCCTCAGGCGGCCTGGCAGGTTTGACCATGCCCAGGAGATAATCCGCAAGCCCTTTCAGCTCCTCTACCCCGCGGATCTCATTGGGAAACAACGGCACTTTGACCAGGTCGTATTCTGAAAAAGCGGCCTCGGTCTCGACTAAGGGCTGCTCCTGGTCCTCTCTTCTTGATCTGCAAAAGGCACAGTCATTATCCGTGGCGATCCGGTTTACAACAATCTCCTTCACCGGCACATCTTGTCTCTCAAGAGATGAGATCAACCTCTCGGTTTCATAGATACTCATAGGTTCAGGGATGGTTACGGGAACGAAACGGGTCTTTTCCGTGTCGGAGAGCAGTTGCTTGACCCTTTCAATGTCCCGGGAGAGATTGTCGAGAAAGATATCACACTCATCTTTCACGTATTTCTTCCCTGTAAAATGTGTGGCCATGTAACGGTGCTTTTGCTGCATAAGGTCCATGACCTCTATCCATTTCCGCATCTGTTCGGGCAGGTTGAGCATTCGCACAGTGTGGCCGGTTGGGGCGGTATCAAGGATCAGGACGTCGTAAGTACCCTCCTTTAAGAGGTTGGCGATCTCGATGATGGCCATGACCTCATCCATGCCCGGAAGTGAAAGGTCGAAGAATTCGGCAATATCCTGCTGGTCGAAATAGGTCCCCCGGTCTGCGAGTTTTTTCATTATGGCATCGTTTTTCAGCTTAAACTCTTGCAGCAATTTGCTTGCGTCTAACTCGTGCGCAAAAAGATTTGTCATTGGACATTGGTCATTGGATACCAACCCCTGAATGGGAGTTATCTTGTCCCCAACTGGCATGTCAAAGGAGTCCGAAAGGGAGTGGGCCGGATCAGTTGAGATAATCAAGACTTTTTCTTGGTCCTGAGAAGACACGGCTAAGTGGAGGGCAGAGGCGGCAGCCATGGTGGTCTTGCCCACCCCGCCCTTTCCGCCAAGAATGATCAAGCGAAGCTCTTTGTTCCGGAGGAATTCAGGTACGGGTTGGTCAGTGGTCATTGGTACACGGACCTTGGACTTTGGACATTGGACTTTTTTTATACCTTGGACAGCTTGATTTCAAGGAGATTGTTTTTGAGATGTAATTGGGGATTGTCTGGTTTTACCTCGGCAGGCAGATGGAATGTCTCTCTCAAAGAGGCGCCGATCTTGTGCGATCTGACCGTAAGACGGTCTCCGTGGATATCCAATTTCAGATCCGTAGGTTCCACCCCTCTTACTTCCATAATGACCTGTATATAAGAGCCTTCATCAAATACATCCAACAACCGATCTTCACTTGGGGTCCGGTCCTCTGGTCGGCCAGCCAGCCACCAGCTAAATAGCACAGGTTCCCCGGTTTCTGGATCTGCTTTTGATCTTTCAAAGAGCAGAACCGGGCAGCCGACCACCTTTTCCGCGATGGGATTGATCGTTTCCCTGATCAGAAGAAGCACGTGCATGTGGGATGGGGCATCAATGACTGCGGCGATTTCGTTTATTTTGGCATATCGGCTGGACCAGAGATACTGCAAAATGTCCCGGCCATCTCGATCCAACTGAGCGGCAATCTTTTCAATCGTTTTCAAATCGACCTTTAAAAGAGAAGCCTGGAATATGTTCTTTTTCCATTTTTCCAGATCGTTTGCGATGAACCGGATTTTGCCTTCCCTCAAGCCATTTTCTTTTTGGTAAGTAAGACATATGCTTTCTCTTCTTCTGAGGACATAGTGAAGCTTTTCTACGGCTAGATTCGTAATATCTTCCAAAGGAATCTGATATCTGAGCGCCGGCGCCAGGTAGAAGAACAATCTCCGGTTGGTGAGAAAGCACTGGGATATCTTCCAACCGGAGTGATGATTCACTTTATATGCCCCTTGGCTTTCTAAGATGACATGCTCGCCAGCCTGAAGAGGAGGGACAGCAGTCTTTTGATGAGGGATACTCCTTTTTGGTGGACGCAATCTCATACTGTTAAGTGGTCATCTAAATCTTTTCCAGCAACTTCCTCAACTCCCCCGTCCTCTGTTCGATGACCCCTCTTTCCCCTTCGGCTAAAGCCTCTTTCAGATTCAATATCAACTCTTCAATCCGGCGCATAAAAGGACCCGACAATTTCCCCTCTTTCTCCTCCATTGCCAATTCGGCTGCATGGATCATGCTGTCGGCCCGGATATTGATCTCCACCTCATCGCGTCTCTTCATATC
>CAYWMP010000016.1:0-53626 GCA_964459445.1 uncultured Desulfobacteraceae bacterium | reverse complement strand
CCTCATATTCACCGGAGGGCGTCAAAGATGAAATGCCCAAATTGCCAGGTTGAGAATTCTGAAACGAGAAAGTTTTGCCGTGAGTGCGGTGCAAAGCTCATACTCACCTGCCCAAAATGCAATTCTGAAAATGCTCCCGAAGATAAATTCTGTGGTGAGTGCGGCCAAAAATTAGATGAACCTGTAGAAACAGAAAAGCCGGTACCCGAATCCGACGGCGAAAGAAAGCATGTCACGGTTCTTTTCTCTGACCTCACCGGATATACGGCAATGTCCGAAAAGCTGGATCCGGAAGAAGTCAAGGAGATGACCAGCAGGATTTTTGGCGAAATATCTAAAATCGTAGGTAAATACGATGGATTCATTGAAAAGTATGCCGGCGATGCGGTGATGGCCCTTTTCGGCGCACCCAAGGCCCATGAGGATGATCCCATTAGAGCCATCAAAGCTGCAATAGAAATTCATGAGCTGGTCGATGATATAAGCCCTGAAATAGAAGCCCGGATTGCGCAACCCATTTCCATGCACACTGGCATCAATACCGGCCTGGTGGTAACCGGTGAAGTGGACATGGAGAGGGGAACCCATGGCGTTGCCGGAGACACCATAAATCTGGCCTCACGCCTGAGCAATCTGGCAAAACCAGGCGAAATAATAGTCGATACGGATACCTGCCATCAGGCTGAGGGTCATTTTACATTTGAATCCTTAGAGCCAACAATGGTCAAGGGCAAGGCAGATCCCGTCCAAGCAAATAAAGTATTATCTCAAAGAGACAAACCCATTACGATTCGTCGGCTTTCAGGTCTAAGATCCGATCTGGTTGGGAGAAAAGTGGAGTTGGCCGAACTGTCCGAGGCCGTCGACAATTTGCGGCAAGGCAAAGGCCGAGTTTTTTCGATTTGTGGGGACGCCGGTACGGGAAAAAGCAGACTGGTTGAAGAGTTCAAGGCCAGTCTTGATCTTGATCAGATTCAATGGATAGAAGGACACGCCTATGCTTATTCTCAAAACATACCCTATTACCCGCTGATTGATCTTATAAATCGAGTATTTCACATCGAGGAAAACGATCCCCCTGAAAAGGTGAAGGAAAAAGTCGAGTCCGGGATTGAAGATCTTGTTGGAAAGCAGGAGGATATTATCCCCTATGTGGGCGGTCTTTTCTCGCTGAGTGATCCCGAGTTGGAAGAAGTCAGCCCCGAGTTCTGGAAATCTCGCCTCCAGGCGGCGGTCCAGGAGATTCTTTCGTCTCTTGCCACGAAAGCGCCAACCATTTACTTCCTGGAGGATTTACACTGGGCAGATCCTTCCTTTGTAGAACTACTCCGACGGGCATGCATAGAAATCCGAGAACCCGCGATTGTTCTTTGTGCTTACCGGCCAACCTTCAATCTTTTCACAAGTCATCAGTTAAGCGGTGTCGGCAAACTTTACCATGAAATTCAGCTGAAGGACCTGTCCCTTTCAGATGCCCAGGACATGCTGGAATCTTTACTCAAGACCAAAAGCATTCCTTCCGATCTAAAGCGGTTGGTGCAGAGAAAGGCCGAAGGAAACCCTTTTTACCTCGAAGAACTGGTCAATTCCCTTATCGAATCTGAAACGATGGTCCGGGACAACGGTCATTGGCGTATTAATAAACCCATCTCGGAATCAGACATATCCTCTTCAATCCATGGCCTTATCTCGGGCAGACTCGATCGGCTGGAAAAAGAGAGCAAACGTATTCTTCAAGAGGCATCGGTGATCGGCCGGGCTTTCCTTTACGACGTACTGAAAAAGATCACGGAGCTCAAAGGCCGCATTGATGGGGGACTAAGCGCTCTGGAGCGATTGGACCTGATCAGAACCCGGTCCCTCCAACCAGATCTGGAGTACATGTTCAAGCATTCCCTTACCCAGGAAGTCGTTTACAGTGGTCTGCTCAAAAAAGAGCGCCGAGAAATCCATGAACAAATTGCCCTTGCCATGGAAACGGTTTTCGAAGAAAGACTTCCGGAGTTTTATGAAACACTGGCCTTTCATTTCAAGCGGGGTAAGTCCAGCCATAAGGCCATTGATTATCTTATGAAGTCGGGTGAGAAGAGTCTCGGAAGATATGCAGTGGAAGAAGCACATCAATACTACAACGAGGCCTATGACATTCTCACCAATAAACCCGACAAGACAGAGGCAGAAGAGGACCTGCTCATAAAGCTTCTCATCGAATGGGCCTTAGTTTTTTACTACCGGGGAGATTTCAAAGGTTTAACCGATCTGTTCGAAGCTCATGAGTCGCTCGCTCAGGCACTGGATGACAAGGGAAAGACAGGGATGTTCTATGCGTGGCTTGGATTTGCCCTATGGTTTAGAGAGGAAATAAGGCGTTCTTATCAATATCTTCTTAAGGCACTTGAGCTTGGCGAGGAGATTGATGATAAACAGGTAATCGGCTATGCATGTACCTGGCTCGCCTATCCCTGTGTGGAATTGGGCTTGCTGGAGGAAGCCCTCAACTTTGGAGAACGAGCTCAGGAGGTCGCCAGGCTTCTCCCATCGGATCAATACCTTTTTTTCAAATCTTTGGACGGGATGGCGTTTGCTTATACGTTTAGGGGAGAGAGTAAAAAGAACAATGAAATCGGAAGAACCCTTTTGGATTACGGCAGGAGTCGTTCTAACATCCGTTGTCTGGTATTGGGCCACTTTCATATGGGGCATAGTTTTTTAGCAAAGGGTGATTTTTCATCGGCCATTGAATGCTACCAAAGGGCAACAGAGGTTTCGGCAGATCCCCTTTATTCTCAGTTTCCAAAATATGTACTTGGCGTTTGCTATGTCTTGAACGGTCAGTTCCCTGAGGCGGAAGATGTTCTCAAGGAGGTCGAGTCCTTTAGCCGGAATTATGGTACTGAGCTCTATGGAACGATAGTACGCGGGCTTCTGGGAGGTGTTTTGATAGCTAAAGGCCATATGGCCCGGGGGCTGAAGAGGATTGAAGATATGCGGCAGTCATGTCTTGGGACTGAGAGGAAATATTTTTATGCCTTAGCAGAGCATATACTGGGGCAGGTGTATTTTCAGCTCGTTGCGGGAGAGGGCCCAATCGTTCTATCAACTATGGCCAAAAACATAGGCTTTCTGGTCAAAAATGTCCCATTTGCCGCCAAGAAAGCAGAACATCATTTCAACAAAGCGATCAAGGTTGCGAAAGAGATTGGGTTCAAAGGTATTCTAGGCCAGGCTTATCTTGATTTAGGACTGCTGCACAAATTAAAAAACAGAGATGACCAGGCAAAGGAATGCTTCTCCGAAGCTATTCAGATCTTTAAACAGTGTGAAGCAGAAGTGTTCCTGAAACAGGCAAAGGAAGCCCTGGCATCTTTGGAATAGAAGTGAGATTCCTATTTTATCTTACCCTGCCTGATGTCATATGTTGATCTATTTATAAACATCAAAGAACTACTCCCCATTTCATAGACAAATCAAGAACAGAGATTGCGTAATGGACATATTTGTTACTGGTGGGTCCGGGTTTGTTGGACAGGCACTAATTCGTTATCTCACAGAACAGGGTCATAAGGTCAAAGGCCTGGCAAGGTCTTCTTCTGCTTCAGCAAAGATCAAGGAAGTTGGTGGATTGCCGGTTTTGGGGAACTTGGAGGATGTGGATTCAATCCGCCAGGGTATGGCTTCCTGTGAGGCTGTTATCCACTCTGCGGCTATCATGAGATTATGGGGAAACCGCGAAGAAATGTACCGCGTCAACGTCGGCGGCACAGAGCGGGTCCTCCAAGCTGCAAAGGATGCCGGGATAAAGCGATTTGTTTATATCAGTGCAGGTGCTGTACTTGCGGGCGGAAGACCGGTTATAGACGCAGATGAAACTTTACCTATCCCTTCAAGGCATATTGGCATATACCCTGAAACAAAGGCCAAGGCGGAATCCCTAGTACTGGAGGCCAACTCGCCTGGCTTTGAGACATTGGCAGTTCGACCGGTTTTCATTTGGGGCGCTGGAGATCCCTATGCCCTGCCGCTTATGATTGACATGGTAAAAGCCGGCAAATTCAAGTGGATTGACCACGGAAAATATCCCTATGTTACCTGCCACGTTCGCAATGTTTGTGAAGGAGCGTTCCTTGCATTAGAGCAAGGACTTCCAGGCGAGACCTATTTTTTGACGGACGGCGCCCCAATTGAATTCCGAGAACTCATAACGCAGTTGCTTCAGACACAGGGTGTCGATCCCGGTGATCAGAGTGTTCCGAGGTGGGTCGCGTTACTTATAGCTCAAATCTCCGAACTCCTATGGCGGGTATTTCGGATCAAAGGGGCGCCCCCAATTACCCGAACTTTTGTAGAGATCGTCGGGAGCCCACTTGTGGTAAAGGACGATAAGGCAAGACGGGAATTGGGCTATCAGGCGCACGTTTCTCGCGAGGCAGGACTTGAAGAATTAAGGCTTGGAATTGAACATATAGAATGAATGGTTAGAGTGGAGTAAAGAATTGTCCCATCAAAATAGCAAACAAATGAGTATTGGTTCTCGGCAAAGCGTTGAAAATGAATCTTATAAAACTCTCGGCAACCCTATTTTTCATTTTTCTGATTCTCATTCCCCCGGCATTTGCCCAGCAGGGCGGCATTGCAAATCAGCTTGCCCCATCTTGGGAGGTTGACACGTGGCTCAATTTGCCCGCCGGCAAAAAGATTCTGGATGTCTCAGACTTCAAGGGTAAAGTGATTTATCTGATGGCCTTCCAGCAATGGTGACCGGGCTGCCACAAATATGGCTTTCCTGCGTTGCAGGATTTAATCAAACATTACGAAGGCGACTCCGAAGTTGCGTTTGTGGCCATTCAAACGGCCTTTGAGGGTTTCTCTTTCAATGACCTCGCCGGGGCCAAAAAAACGATAAAACGCTACAACCTCAAGATACCGGTAGGGCATAGTGGTTCTTCGGAGAAACCTTCTCGGTTTATGCGAAATTTTCGCACCCGCGGGACACCATGGGTGGTGATCATCGATAAAAAAGGGGTGGTCCGGTTTAACCACTTTCACCAGGAGGTGAGCAAAACAATCAGGTTTATGGATCACCTAAAGAGAGAAAGCTGATAAATGTTTAGGCTTGAACTTCTTCCTGTACTATCGGCTTTTTTGGAAGGGTGATCGTAAAAGTTGTCCCCTCATCAATAACTGATTCCACATCTATTTTCCCACCATGTTCGGTTATGATTTTATGGGTCACGGGCAAGCCCAGGCCGGTACCCTTTGACCCCTTTGTGCTAAAGAAAACCCGAAACAGTTTTTCAATGTTTTCTTCGGAAATGCCATATCCGGAATCCTGAACCTTAATAACAAACCGACCCTCTTCTTCCGCCTGACCTGTTGAAACGCGAACCGTACCTTCCTTTTCTTCGCTGGCATCCACGGCATTACTCACAAGATTCATAAGACAACGCTTTATCCCCTTCTCGTCAATTTGAACCGGCCCAATGGAAGGGTTTCCCTCAAGAAGAAGTTCAGCGTTTTTGGTCTTTGCCATTTCGCCACAAAGCTGGCATACGGATTCACAGACCTCATTGATGTCCACCTCACTGTATTCAGGCTTACGCTCCTTTGAGTAACTGAGCATATCGAGCACCAACTGTTCCATGAATTGGTTGTTCTTTTTCACGATACCCCACCCCCGCTCGACTTTGTCCGGATCTTGCCTTTTAACACCGGCCTCGAGGATGTAAGAACCGCCGCCTATGGAGTTGAGGATATTCTTGATGCAATGGGCAAGGCCTGCCACGGTTTGTCCAATGGCTACGAGGCGTTCCTGATTGATCTTTTCTTCGTGCAACCGGGAATTTTCCAGTGCTATTGCAGCCTGGTTGGCAATGGCTGAGCACAGAAGCTGGTCATGTTCCGTGAACGCGCTTCCATCAAGTCGATTGATGACCTCAATCACGCCCAGAAGTTTTTCTTTGGTCTGCATGGGTACACAAAGAATCGATTTTGTCGTAAAACCCGTGGATTCGTCCGTAGCCCCAATAAACCTGGAATCGGAACTCACATCGTTTACAATCGCAGGCTTCCTTTCTTTGGCTACCCATCCCGCGATACCCTCTCCCATTTTTATTCTCATTTCTTTGACTGTCTTGGCCTTATCCCCCTCGGCCACTTGAAAGGATAGTTCGGTCTCTTCCTCGTTCACGAGCATCAACGCCGATGCCTCGACCTTCATGACGCTTGTCGTAACGGCCATAATGGATTCGAGGACCTTCTCCCACTCAAGACTTGCATTTACCGTGAGACTCACATCGATCAATGCCTCAAGCTCTTCATGTTCCAGCTCTGCTTTTGAGGACACGGTGAACCTCCTTTCTAGATCCCAACCGCCTTTTCGAGGGAAGACAGGAGACGGTCAACGTCTTCGGGTGTATTGTAGAGATGAGGGGATATGCGAATCGAATTTCCCCTGATGCTGACATACACTTTATTTTCGGCAAGGTCCGGGGCTAAGGACCCAGGCAGACCTCCGGGCATTGAAAGGCCTATGATGTGAGGCACACGATCGGCCTTGTCGGCGACCGTAAGTCCCATCCGAGCAGCCCTATCACCGATGGGATCGGTGATGGATTGAAGGGTCTTCGAAATGGCTTCCACACCCCACTCCAGCAGTTGTCTTAAAGCGGCCGCTGCAATCGGCGCCAGGATAAAGTTGCTGGCCTCTCCCATATCATATCGACGCGCTCCCGGCTGATAGTCATTCTCATATTGGACGAGACGCGAAAAGTCCTGGGAGCCCTCCCGATTCAACCAGTTCTCTTCCAGGGGTACGCCCTTATGCCATTTGGGAGCCACATAACAATATCCAAAGCCATAGGGCCCAAGGAGCCATTTATGCGCGCCGGCCACAAGAAAATCAGGCTTAACCGTTGCGACTGAAAAGGGTCTAGCCCCCAGGGATTGGATACCGTCAATCACCAGGGCGGTACCATTCGCACGGCATTTTTCCCCGATCTCAATCAGATTGAGTAGGGTCCCATCGGTCCAATGGCAAGGAGGCAGTGCTGCCACGGCGGTGTTTTGATCGATGGCCTCAAGAACGGCTCGGGTCCAATTGCCCGATTCCGGTCGCGAAACAGTCTTGATAAAAGCTCCCCTTTCTTCGGCCACCCGTCTCCAAGCATAGATGTTGGAAGGGAACTGTTCTTCGAGCACCATGATGTTTTGCCCCTTTGATAAGGGGATGTTTTTTGCGGCCAGGGCAATACCATAGGAAACGGCAGGAATGATGGCGATGTTATCTTGGGGGCTGTCGATCAATTGGCCAAAGAGCATGCGATTTTCCTCGATATTCGTGAAAAAATCTTCCGAAGTGATGGACCATGGATTTGATTTGGCCTTGAGTGCCCGTTGCCCCGCCTTTTTAGCGCTAATCAGCAGGGGGGAAGTGTATGCGCAGTTGAAATAGGCCACGTCGTCCGATATATCAAACAGTTCACGCTGGCAAGGTATCATCAGGGACTCCTTCTCAAATGGTGGGTGTCATAGAATAGTGGGCTGTAATTGTAGCCTTTCTGTTTCTATTGATATAGAAAATAATGCACAGGTAAAAGAGGCAATTTCAAAACGCCTGAATGCTTTGTACCTATCTGAAATGCAACGTCGAGGGAAAGGTTTTTGACGATTTATCTTATATAACCGGCCACTTATGATAATGTCATTAAGTTCTCTTTGGGAGACTAACCATCCCGACAATCCTGTAATCCTGTCTAAGAAGTGCCTAGGCTTTTGTAGTTAAGGAGATAATTTGGAAAGATATACTAAAGAAGTGATAAACTGGGGAGACGGAAGCGGTAACGGCATGACGGTGCGGTTCCGGCTGCCCTCGGGATTGGAGATTATCGGGTTGCCGACCAAGAACTTCTATGGGGGCTATTGGGATCTCGGGCCTACCTGGAATTATGCGGTTTTGGCCGATGAACCATTTTTGGTGGATTCAGGCCGATACGGCCAGGGCAAGAACTTGATCGACATGATGCATGCCGCCGGCATAGAGCCTGAAGACCTCTCCTTTGTGCTCATAACTCACGGTCACGAGGATCATGACGGCGGATTGGCGGAACTTGTCAATTTGACGAAATTAAGGGTAAAAGCCCACAACATCTACGAACTCCTTATCCGCAAGTATCCGAAGAAGGCGCCTCCGGGTTACAAGGAAGACTTCCCGGCCAAGTGCTGGCACTGTGTGATGCCCGAAGATTTTTTTACTAAAAACTGCATTCCCTATCACGGCGTGTTGGAGGGACTCCAGGTGGATGCGATTGCGGATGGCGTGCAGGAATTGGGGCCGGGCATTCAGACCCATCATTTACCCGGGCATAGTCCTGATGGTCTGGCCGTTCGCATTGGGGATGAAGCCATTTTGGTTGGAGACATCATCCTGCCGGAGATTTCGCCCTGGCCCACCCGAGTGGCATTGTACGATGACGTCTCCGACGTGATCAAATACCATTATAATGATCCAGAGGCCATCTTCGGGTTGTATCGGTATATACAGTCTCTCAAAAAGTTGGGTGAGATGGCCGAGCAGCATCCCCATATACTCGTCCTTCCGGCCCATCGGTTCTATTACAATGATCAGTGGAATGGAATAGAGCTAGGAGGGCGAATCAAGGAGTTGCTCCAACACCACAGGGATCGGTGCGCGGCGATTCTGGAAATACTCCATTTTGAACCCAAAACAGCCGATGAGATTGCTCGGGAGCACTTTGAGGAGAGATTGCTGAAAGGGTACGGGATGCTCATGGCATCAAATGAGGTGATCAGCCACTGTGAATTGCTGATCAAATGCGGCGATGTTGAGGCAACCAATGGCGATACTTACCAATTAACGGGAAGTGCCTGCTTTGAAGAGGCCATTGAGATTCTATAATTAGGTACGCTGATCGTTATTTGAGGAGGCCGTTACAAATCGAAACCACCCGGTAATTTGCCCCATTAATGATCCATTTTCATCCAACAAAAACGTTTTTTCGATCTCCCGATTATCCAGGTGGTTTACTATTCTTAGGCCTCTTTGTTCTAAAAAGGATTCGATTTCGCCTTCATCAATGGTAAATCTGAAGAGCTCATTTTTGCGATGCTTCTTCCAGGTTTGAATAAATTCCTTCACCCCAAAATAATTGCCTATGGTTTCATCCGTAACCGAGATAGCGTAGTCAAACGCTATGGCGCTTTCATGGTGTGAAGAATCCTTGATAAACCCTAGTGTTGCATCCACCGATTGCGGGTCTAGATAGTAGCTGACCCCTTCCCATAAAAAGAGTGTTTTTTCATTGTTTTCATAGCCTGCATTTTCCAGGACATCTTTTAATGATTCCCTATTAAAATCAATGGGAGCGAACGTGACATTTTTCGGGATGTCAATCTGAGCCTTTTTCAAGCATTTCATTTTTCTATTTTGAGTTGGCGCCATATCCAATTCAATTATTTTGGTAGCACTATTAAGCTTTGCAAAACGATATGCCCTTGTGTCGTAACCCGCACCAAGCAGCACGATTTGTGGTGTATTTTTATCTAGAGCATCTCTAAAAACTTGGTCAAAATAGGCTGTTCTTGCGAGCATATATTCGTAAGCGCCTGGCGTAAATTTATCACTTTTGTTTTTTACGTTTACTCTTATTTTTTTGAATTTAATGAAGAATCTAAAATGAAAAGGCAAAAAATATTCAGCCAAGTAGTCTGGTCCAAATTTTTCGTTGTTGGATTCCTTATTTGCAACAGCCCTATACAGAGCGGCAAATAGGGCTGTTTCCGAATGCCTTTTTTCAACACCTTTTTTAGGCATAGCTAACTCCTCTTATGACTCCCAATGGATATCTCGGTTTTTAGTGATTTTTCATTTCTTTAATTATGTTGGACATATCAAAGGTGCCTTTTTAAAAACGAAAGCTGATCACTCACGGCTTTTTCGAAGTTATCCCCAGTGTAGATGTCAAAATGGCCGATTGGGTAGTATATTGCTTCTGCAAATTTTCCCAAGTTTTGTTCAGTTTCTTCTGCCGCACTTTTTGGGGTGACGCTGTCATGCTCGCAAATCTGGAGTAGAACCGGGCAACGCACATTCTTGGCATGTTTGATCGGTCTATATTTGTCTCCCCGAATCATGATGCGCGCACAGGTTTCGTTAATAAAACTATCCGGTACGAGTTTACGGTAGCCGTCATAGGCATCCTGAATAGTCAAACAGGCAATACTCCCCGGTTTTCCTACAATTGGTATCTTATGGGGTGAAAGGCCAAACAAACCCCTAAAAAAGTCGCGCTGTGCGTGCATGACCATACGGAGCAAGTGTCCAATGCCAACCTCTTCAAAGATAATTTCTGCTGAAGCACGACCATCCAATGCCGGGCATTGTGAGACGACGCAAGCGATGCGGTTATCTTTTGCAGCGGTGACGATAACATGTCCGCCGCTAAAGGAGGTGCCCCACAGGGCGATTTTAGCCGAATCGATCTCCTTAAGGCCACGAACATACTCGATCGCCCCGTGCCAATCCTCCAGTTGGTAAGGGATCCATATGAGCTGTCGCGGTTCACCGCCGCTTTCACCAAGATGCCGGTAATCGAAGATGAGCACCGCAAAGCCGGCATCCCGATAACGGACAGCGTAGGATTCAAGGCCCATATCCTTGGTTCCCCCAAATCCGTGGCCCATAATGATACAAGGAACCGGAGCAGACACATTGTCAGGAAGATACAGCCATGCACTTAGAGACGTTCCATTGACTTTAAAGCTCACATCTTGTTTTGCACGGGATGGTTTTGCATCAGGTTCCCCGATTTGTTGTGTTCCTCGTTCCAAGGGTTGCTTAGGAACCTCAAAGCCAGGAACAAAGGTTATGATGGATAGATAAATGATGATCAAACCGACAAAAATGCCAAATCCTTGAAGAATTCTTTTTAGTATTTTCATTTCTCAACCCCTTTGAATCAAGTTGCGATACATCAATCATACCTTTTCAGGAAATAGCGCTAATCCGCTGCCTGCTTGCCGTCTTGGTCTTCAGCGCGATCACACCAAACATACATAGAATGACCCCGACAAGAATGAATAAATCCAACGAGATATCCGGCCAGGCGACGTTTTTCTGGCTGATTTCGATAAGGGGCGCCATGAGGTAGTAAGTGGGAAAGATCTTCCCAACCCACCCGGGAACCTGTGGGAAGAGGTAGATGATCGCCGGTGCATATAAAACCAAACCAAGCAATCTCATCATGACAAACAGTATATTGATGTCTTTTATAAGTGTTCCGAGCAAGACCCCAACCGTGGCAGCCATTATGGCGCCGAGCGCCAGGACGAGGAACAGAAGTAATGGTTGAGTTCCAAAGGCATGGTTCAGGAGCAGAATAAGAATGCCCATGAAAAGACTCAGAATGGCGCCCACGGCGCCCTTGGCCAGATAGACATCGCCCAGGGATGCCGGCGTGATCATCAAGGCCTTGAGTGTCTGTTTCTGTTTCTCATCAACAAGAGAGGACGCCGGCACCATCATCCCGCCCATAAATATGGCGATAAAGACTATAAGGGGAAGAAGACGGTCTTCCCAGGTGATAGCTTCACCGTCCCCAAGGGCGGCCGGGATGATCTCAATCGGCGGGTTCTGACCGGCCATTTCCCTGATCTGTTTCGCCATGACCGCTTCCACCATGGCCCGATTCTTGATCAGGCTCTCGCCCCAGACATAGGCCATGACCTCCGTCCTTTCACCTGAAATGACGAAGCGATCGAACCCTTTGGGAAGGACAACACCCACGTCCACGGCTCCGGTCGCAACGGCCTTTTTGAGGTTGGAGGTCGAGTCATATCCCTTGCAGGTTATCGAGGGCGATTCAGCGATTGAGGTCACGATCCGCGAAGTACCCCTATCGACAATCCCCAATATGGGCTTTCGTGAGAAAAGCGTACCAAAGAGCAAAGAAAAAAAGAGTGAGGTGAGAATCGGGATTATAATCGCAATGATGAATATGAAGCTCTTGGATCCTTGCGCGAGTTCTTTCCACAATAGAATGCCGACCCTGTTCGGATTCATCTCAGCTTCCTCCTCAAAACCATCGTGCCAATCCAGAGAAAGGCCGCACCAAAGGCGAACAATATCAAAAGGTGTTGCCAAACCCCGCCCCAGCCGACCTTGAAATTGACCACCTGATGCATTGTGTCAACCAAATAGTATGAAGGGATGATTTTGACCCATTCGGTGATCACTCCAGGGGCCATGACGCCAAAGGAAGGAATGCCTAATATCATCACAGCAGAAATCCCCCATGCACTGACGGACATCAGGTCTTTCCCTACCGAAGCCATCATGAATCCAATGCCCGTGACCAGCAATGAGCCTAACAGGAGCGCAACCAATATCAAAAAGGGCTGATTCCTCAAGCCGCCGATCACAGCCATGAGCACCATGACCTGGGCAAAAGCCAGTCCTGTCCCGGTAATGCATTTGCTCAGCATCAAACCTTCGATCCTCAGTGGCGTGACGAGCAGGGCCTGGAGGGTGCGGTGTTCGCGTTCCTCGGTTATCAGGCTGGCGAGACCCATGGTTTCGATCATGAGAATGAAAATAGCAAAGAAAGGAATCATGCGTTTTCGAAACGGTATCTGTATCCCCGTCATGTCAGGACCCAGGATCTGCTCGGATGCCTCAACGCTCATGGGTTGCCCGCTAATCACGTAGGTCACTTCCTGGAGCAGGGTGACATAGGCATCCTGTAGTTCCTCCGGGAAATTGGCGCCGAAGTAGACCTTTATCCGGCCCTTTTTCCCGACCTTCAGTTCCTCCATAAGGTTTCCCGGCAGGACAATACCGACGTTGTACTCCCCTTCGACCATGGCACCCCTAAGGGCTTTCTCCGATTCCGTTTCCTGGATAATGAGGCCTTCTTCCTCCATCAGCTCTACAAAAAATGGTGAAATCGTTGGGGAATAGAGCCCTACCCGGAACGTTTCATCCACCGACTCGGGCATGACGAAGTAAAAGGCCGCATATCCGACCAGCATAAGCATCGTGAGTGGTGCGAAGAGGCGGTTCCTGGCGAAAAGGGCCACGTCCTTGTAAACCAATGTGCTGATCATGCGCCAATTCATCAGGAAAGCCCCCTTCCCGTTATGTGAATAAAGATGTCCTCAAGGGTGGCTTCTTCGCTGTGGATCGTGACGACCTGCTCATGGCTGAAAAGCCTTTTTATGGCCTCGGGCGTTTCAGGGCTGTCCATGATGATCTCCAGGGTCTTCAGCCCGCCTTCAGGGGTCGCAACCTCTGCCTTGAGCGCTCGTTTGCCATAGGTTTGCTTAAGTGCGTGAGGCGTATCCAGGGCCACGATTTTGCCCTGATTGATAAAGGCTACCCTGTCGGACAGCTTGTCCGCCTCTACCATATCGTGGGTGGTAAGGAAAACCGTTGCACCCCGGTCGCGCTCCTCCAGTATGAGGTTCCGAATCGCTTCTGCGGATACGGGATCCAGACCTTCGGTCGGTTCATCCAGGAACAAGATCCGCGGCCGATTCACCAGGGCACGGGCAACCATCAATCGTTGCTTCAGCCCCTTTGAATAACCCTCTACCCGTTCCTTTTCACGTCCCGTGAGCCCGACCCTGTTAAGGGCCTCGCCCGGATCAAAGGGCCTTACGCCGAAAAGACGTGCGAACAGCCGGAGGTTTTCCTCAGCGCTCATTTGTTCATAGAGATTGGTGGATTCGAAACTCACGCCAATCTGCGCCTTCACCTTGGCAGGTTTCTCGACCACATCGATGCCGAGCAAGGTTGCTTGTCCGTCCTGGGGCCGGAGTTGTCCTGTGAGCATGTTGACGGTCGTCGTCTTGCCTGCACCGTTGGGTCCAAGGAAACCCATGATCTCGCCTTCCTTGACATTGAAACTGATGCCGTCCACCGCCTTGGTTTGGCCATAGTGGTATGTCAGGCTATCAGCAATGATTGCATCTCCAACCATGTTGTCTCCTTTCTCATGTTCTGTCAGTTATCACGGATTCAAGGCTCATGGTTAAGTCTTTAATCAACCCTGTACCTCTGAACCCTGAACCTTTGAACCTTGAACCTTTGAACCCTGCACATCTATCATCTCCTCAATGTCTTAATTAGACCTTCCATTTCATCGAGGTAGTTGTTAAGAGCCTCGGTTCCCCGGAGGGTAATGGATACGGTGGTAAAGGGTTTGTTGTTTTTGAAGGTTTTGTTTATGTCTATATAAGAGGCCTCTTTTAGCTTTCTCAATTGAACGGACAGATTCCCGGAAGTGAATCCGAGGTTTTCCAGAAGCTCGTTAAAACTGATCTCATTTTCTTCATGGCTTGCCAGTTGGGTCAGGATCAGTAAACGGGCCCGCTCGTGGATGATTTTGTCTAAAGCCGGCACTGGGTCACTCCGCCTCTTTTGAGAGAAAACCGGACAAGGAAGACATGAGCAGGCCGCCTCCGACTGCAATGGCCAGGGCGATAGGACCTGGAATGAAACTGAAAGGAATCGTACAAACCCCGGCAGAAAGAAACCAATAGCCGGCGACCAAGGAGTATCTGATCTGCAACATGGCGCCCACAAAATTGCAGAGCAGCCCAAACCCGATGGAAATCGTCGGCACGATGAAATAGGGAATCCCGTTCACACCGAAGTAGATACAGAGAAAGAGAATCAGTACGACGAGGGGGACATAGAGATGGGCAATTCGAGAAGCATAGAACTCTTTGAAGAACCATCCAAGGGTGAGGGCCCGATCGACCTCCTTGACGGAGATCGAAAACCTTCTCAATTTCCAGATCTGAAGGAGAATCGACACCGCCGCTATGGCAATGTAAATGCCATACCTCAAGGCGCCGGGTATCGCGCCGAAGCTACCGTAATGCCGCATCAGGAAATAAATCAGCAACGAAAAACCGATGACGCTGAGGCTGGCAGCCAGCATGAACCAGCGATACCGCTCAGGGTGGAAGACCTTCTCCAGTATCGGCCTGTTTCTATTGATGACTTGTTTGATTGAGGAGATGTCTTCAAGAAGCCTATCAATCTGGTCGTTGTCTAGGGTTTTCATTTTGAGTCTCCTAGTGCTTCATAAAGTACTTTATAAAATAAACTACTTTATAGCATTTGTCAACCTATAAAAACATATTTTCTGGGGATAAATATTTTAGTTCATGCTAATGTAATTATATGATATATCTGCATTTTTTTAGTTTTGGGTATCTTTCGGATTATGAGAACAGAGGAGATTTTAGTGTCAGGTGAGAATTTGGTCATTCGGCGGGCAACGGAGGAGGATTCGGCGATTCTTTCCAAAACGGCTGGGCGCATGTTTCGGGATGCCTTCGGTCCTGACAATCAACCCGAGGATATGGAGAGCTATATTGAAAAGAATTTTTCTCCAGCGAATATCAAGGCTGAATTGCGCGATCCGACCACGATCTTTCTGCTCGGGTACAAAGAAGAAAAGCTGATTGGATACGCGAAGCTACAGGATGGAAAAAGACCGGCAAGCGTAACAGGCCCCGCTCCCATAGAACTCGCTCGAATCTATGTGGATCAAACCAAATATGGCGAAGGTTACGGATCAGCCCTGATGAAGGCATGTCTCGAGGAGGCCGAAGAGGCAGGTTATGGGATCGTCTGGCTCGGTGTCTGGGAGGAGAATGAATCGGCCATTCGGTTTTACGAAAGTTGGGGTTTTCGTTTTGTGGGAACGAAAAAATTCCTATTAGGGAGCGATATCCAGAACGACATGGTCATGGCGCGACCGGTTGTGCCGGCAACTTAATCACTCGCAGGATATGTCTCATTCGACCGTGTGCTAAAGTTAAGGGAGTGGAATTTTATTTGGTATTCTGATGAGATTGGTTACACGACTTTCCCAGATATGAAATGCCCGGAACGTAGTCGAAGTCGATGGTTTTTAAAATTGCTTGAATCAGAAAACACAAGAAGGAAAGCTGGTGACGGGAAAAAATTTGACCTTTTAATCTAAAGCGCCAAAGAAGGCAATCAGGATGCCTTTAATACCCTGATAATCCCATATTCCAATGAGATCCTGGCCCACTACTACAGGATGACGGATAGTTTTTCCGACGCCGAAGACATCGTCCAGGAAACATTCCTTAAGGCCTGGAAGTCATTCTCGGGATCGCTGTGGAGACCATGGCCAGTTACCAGGAGCGCACGGCGGAAACACCGGTGGACGAACAGTTTCAAGTTAATGCCTGCCATCGTCCCGAAAGGTCCGCCACACAGTCCGCCTGAGCAGGAGACATTCATCCATCCTCGTGGGCGGACAGGCGTGCGGCGCCCTCCGCCCCAATCACTTCTGTCAGCGAGTGTCGGATAATTTAACCGCCAGACTTTGAAAGGGGATGTGCCGTTTGAAAATATTTAATAATGACATTCTCGTAAAAAGTTCGGTCACCGGTCATTGCGTGGAGTGGAGCGACGAAGCAATCTCATGATTTCAAGCAGATAGGAACAACGAGATTGCTTCGCTGCGCTCGCAATGACGTTTTTTTCGACTTTTTACGAAACCATCAATAATATTGCAATTTTAGATTTCAAATTGTCCTTCATATCGCAGCATATCACCCACACGTAACATCGTGTGCACTACTCTTTGCCCTTCAATTGAGATTGGGGCAGTCGTGAGTCGGGCATCACTTTTATCTAATTTGCTCATGTCAGAGTGGATGACCTTAGGGATCACGCCTTGCGCAAAAAATCACTCCCAACAAGAAACTGTTTGTCAGGAGTGATTTATTTTATTGTGATTTTTTACACCTTAGAATTGCTTACAATATTAATTTCGCCAATTTTTCCGGTGCTGAAAGCGCTGGGTAATGTCCGGTTTCTATTTCATGAACCTTTTCAACCTTCCATCCAGCAATCATCGCATCCTGTAATCCAGGGGAAGTGATTTTATCGATAGTCGTACGAATATATGTTTTCGGCACCGAACCAAATTTTTCATCACTCACTACGACCTTTGCCATAAATGGCTCAGTCGCCTGTTTTTCGACCAACAACGGTAGAATACGCTGGATGATTTTTTCTTCAACGTCGTGAAAACCAACGCGACGCAGTGTTTGCTCTGAAACGGTGGCATAACTTTGATCCTCTGAAAAAACTATTTCAGAAAGCAATTCCCCATCAGGATCCCTTTTCATTGCTTCTAAAACACTATCACCGTCTTTTAGCAGAAAGGCGGCAACATAAATAAGCCTTTCTATTTTCTCCGGGATAAGTTCAGCTACCTGAGAAATAACGGCACCCGTCATGCTGTGACCTACTAAAATAACGCTGTGGCCAAGCTGGTTAATAGTGTCCGCAACGCTTTGTACATAGCTCGCCATCGTCACTTTCGCGACAGATAGGTTGTTCCCCCCATGTCCGGGCAGATCGATGGCAGTTACCGTGTGGCCGTTTCGTTCCAAAACAAATGGAACGTCCGACCAACTCCGTGATTCCTCCCAAGCGCCGTGTACCAAAATATAATGACTCATTTGCTTCTCCTCTTCGGACCGTACGGCCCATGTGTGGTTAACCAAAAGGGCGCAATTCGAACCCCTTATGTCATGGAACACTAGCCCTTAGAAATCGCATCGCCCAACTGTTCATTGGTCATGGCTTGGCCGTCAAGGTTCCAGGCGCCATTTACCGTATGGACCACATTGATATAGACATTGTCCTTGGGCTGTTTCCCGCCCGACAGTTCGTGGATAATATCCGTCGCATCCTTGAAAAATCCGACTTGAGTCTTTCTGCTACTAAACGCAAACGATGGTACTTTCCATTCAATCCAGACACCCGAAAATTCTTTCCCACCCGAAAAGGTAAACTCCTTCGGGACCACATGAACTGTGGCGGTGATGTTGGGCGTTATAACACGGTTGCCGGTGAGGTCGTGCCATTTCAGCATGGAATCGGTGAGGCGTGCGACCGCTTGTTTTTCGGTTCCGGTTGGCAAAACACCTTCTGTGAGAGTTAGAGTAAGAGGCATGATTAGTCTCCTTTCATTTTGAGTAATTTAAGTTCGTTTAGCGGTATCCCGCCAGTTCCAATATGAGAATAACGATCGTTATATCGATTTTAATAACGATCGTTATATTGTCAAGAATAATTTGGAATTTATATTGAGAACGCGGTAATCGTGAGAACCAAAACCGGTCAAGATTTAGAAGGGCGGCAGCGAATTCTCTAAGGAGTAAACCATGGTTGTCGCTGGCGCGGTTCCAGCTGGGCAGGCGTCCACGGTTAGACCAAAGACGCCGATGTTCGAGTTCGCAGACGTGGATCATCGTGCGGAGGATAAGGGGCGGGGGAGCCTCAAGATGAGCTGCAAAATTGTTTTTTCATAGTGACCGTTATATAATAAATGATATAAGAAACTGCTAAATAACGAGCGCTACGAATGAAGGAGATCGCTTATGCGCCATGAGACCGGTCAGAAGGAAAAGACACGCCGAAAGATGCTCGAGGCCGCGGGACGCAGCTTTCGAAGCTATGGGTATTCAGGCATCGGTGTCGATGGTATCGCCAAGTCTGCCGGCGTTACGTCGGGCGCGTTTTATTCACACTTCGGATCGAAGGAAGGGGCGTTTGATGCTGCGCTGGCGGCAGGCCTTGATGAGGTCATCGAGGGGGTGACCAAGTTTCAAAGCGAGCACGGGGCGGACTGGGTCAAGGCGTTCGCGGAGTACTACTTGGGAAAGCCGCACCGGAAGGATACAGCATGCGGCTGTGCGATGGCAACTCTGACCCCGGAGGTGACCCGATCTGGGGTTAAGGTACATGCGGCGTTCGAGAAAAAGATGACTCGGATCGCGGATCTCGTGTCGCGTGGCCTCGCAGGTACCTCGGATGAGGATCGTCGCGCCAGAGCCTGGGCCATGCTCAGTTTGCTCATTGGCGGGCTAAATGTTGTGCGCGCTATGAAGAGCGTGAAGGCTGCCGAGGAGATCGCGGAAGCCGTTAAGGCCGCGGCTATCAAGGCTGCAGGCCGAACCCGCGCAACATTGCAGTAGAGAAACCGTGCGCCATAACCATGGCGCCGTGTGCGTCCGTTCAGTATTCGCAGCAGTTTATTTTTGACGCATAGGCTGCAATGAGTTCCTTGGTGACTCGGTCTAGTGCTAGCGGTTTAAGCATCAGTTGTTGATAAAGGGCCCCGATAGTCTGCATCAAATCGTGACGGAGACTGAAGACTCTGAGGATGTTGGGTACCATGCCGCCCGAAAATTTTCGCATCTCGGTATAAATGTTTTTTATTTCTCCTTCAGCTTGATCGGGTAAAATTGTTTCTATGTGGAGTAAAGCAGATATGGCGAAGGTTGTGGATCAGCTTTAATGAAGGCATGTCTCGAGGAGGCCGAAGAGGCAGGTTATGGGATCGTCTGGCTCGGTGTCTGGGAGGAGAATGAATCGGCCATTCGGTTTTACGAAAGTTGGGGTTTTCGTTTTGTGGGAACGAAAAAATTTGTACTTGGGAAGGATGTACAAAACGACATGGTCATGGCGCGTTCGGTTGTTCCGGTAACGTAGCAGTTCGAACAAATGCACCGTTTCGCTTAACTTTGTGTTCACTTTTTGGGGGGAACTCCAAACCGTTCAGGAAATCAATGAAATTCCAAGTTCCAAGCATCAAATCCCAATTACCAATGATTCGTTGACCCACTTGGAGATTGCACCCACCGAACTAAAGAAAAAAGCTTGAGTTTTTTGAGCGTACACATTAACATGTACATATTTTGGTAGGGAGGTGATCGCAAATGGAAATCAATGCCGCAGAATTTCGTGCAAATTGCTTCAAAATCCTTGAACAGGTAAAAGCAACCCATAAGGAAGTGGTCATTACTAAGCGAGGCGAGCCGATTGCAAAGCTTGTGCACATCGCCAAGAAAAAGGAAAAAGACCCTCTCCTTGGAGGTATGGAAGGGGTAGTTGAAACCATTGGCGACCTTACAGAACCTGTTATTGGGTCGGACGCCTGGGAGCTTGATTAAGCTATGCTCTTGCTGGATACGCACACTTGGATATGGTCGTACAGCGCAACGAGACTTCTGTCCGATAAAGTCAAAAAACTGATCAAAAAGACACCTACGGATCAACGCTGCATTGCCTCCATTTCTATATGGGAATTTGCAATGATGGTAACCAAAGGGCGTATTAATGTGAAAGTTGATCCAAAACGATGGCTGGACAATGCTATTAACAATACGGGCCTAAAGGTAATTGAAGTATCGCCAGAAATAGCTATGGAATCGTGCAGTTTGCCGGGCCATTTTCATAAAGATCCGGCTGATCGAATCATTGTGGCCACAGCCAGAGTTCATAATCTGGCGCTTGCGACAAAGGATAGAAAAATTGTCGAATACCCGCACGTAAATGCTATCTGGTGAAGGATCTCCCGCAAAAACATCACAGCATCATTGAAACCCATGCCTCATAGCAATCTTTTCAAACATTCGTACCAGCCCGACAGCGAGAGTATAGAGGGATTCGATGCCGAGATTCTCTTCTCCCGTTGAATCGAAAAAGATATTGAGACTGGATTCGAGACCGTCCTCCGGTTCCCAGAAGCAGATCAGGGTCGGCACCTTCGGAAGAGGGTAAAGAACAATTGAAATGTCGGATTCATAGTGATTCTCCACCTTTTTTCCATTAAAGACATGAAGCATGTCATTGAAAAGATCCGTGTAGGTATCGGCCACTTTCTTTAAAGGTTTTTCGCATCTCTCTCCGAAAAGCCCTTGCCATTCCCTCCCATTTTTCAGTTCTCTTAAATGAACCCATTGCCCTGAAACAGGTTTGCCCGCACTGTTTAGTATGTAACTCAGGATAGGGGCCGTTACCCAAGGGTGTATATGGATCTCGGATGATAGGTTTCCCAATGAATCCACATTGAAGTTCTTACCGAGAACCTTGATTGTTAGCTTGCCGTCAGAGAATGTCGCCCCCAACCTCGTAGCGACTTTAGATAGGTCAATCGCAGCTAACTTTTCCTTCAACTGTTCAACAGCTTCTTCCTGGTCCTCCTCAATCATTCGCCGTTTTTCGGTTTTCCCGCCATATTGGTCGATGATTTCTTTATCCAGATGAGGGCATTCATCAAGCTGTTTTCGTCCCTGAAATACGGCGGCGGCAAAGGCCAGACAGGTCGATTCCTTGCAGTCCCCGCAATTTGATTTGTTGAGAAGTTTCAGGATTTCCATAGGGTTATTCAGTTTTGACATGGGTTGTTCCTTTCGGATTTCTGAGAATACTGGAAAACCTTTTATCATGATAGTCAACTCCATCAAACCTTTTTGGATGTCTACTCAATTGAATATCTGGCCTTCAAAACTAAATCCCTATAAATAAACCTCTTCCTCTGATAGAATGCGTCACTCACACAAATCCCAGGCCCAATTCAATCATTGGTGGTGACGGTTGAAGGAATCCCAAGTAGAAAAAGACAGGAAGAGATACCTCCGGGAGGAGTATATCTCGCGCATAAATCGGGTTATCGATTACATCGAGAAGAACATCGATGGCGACCTCTCCTTGGAAAGGCTTTCGGGAATCGCCAATTTCTCGCCATACCATTTTCATCGAATATTCAAGGCCATGGTGGGCGAAACCCTTAATCAATTCATACAAAGGATTCGTCTGGAAAAGGCAGCCGTCCAACTCTTGGACAATCCGAAGAAGTCCATCACGGAAATTGCCTTTGATTGCGGGTTTTCGGGATCGGCAACGTTCGCAAGGGCCTTTAGGGATGCCTTTGAAATGAGCGCCAGTGAATGGCGCGCAGCAGGGGGGGATGAGACCCGCAAGATTCGCAACATGAAAAGCAAGCAAGGCAAAACGGATGGCAAGTCCCGCAAAGACATCGACATATCCTCCTATTACATTGATGAGCAATCACAAAATCTAATATGGAGGGTAAAAATGAAAGAGAAAGATCAAGTCAGAGTCGAGGTCAAGGACATGCCGGATTTTCATGTGGCCTACGTTCGTCACATGGGACCCTATCAGGGAGACAGCCAATTGTTTGAAGGACTCTTCGAAAAGCTCATGAAATGGGCTGGTCCAAGAGGCCTTTTGCGATTTCCCGAGACCCAGGTGTTGACCGTGTATCATGATGATCCAAAGATCACAGAAGAGGACAAGTTAAGAACGAGTGCTTGCATCACGGTGCCTGAAGACACAGCCGTTGATGGGGAAATTGGAAAGATGACTATTCCGGGCGGGAAGTTTGCGGTTGCAAACTTTGAGATCACCAGCGAGGAATTCGGGGAAGCCTGGGACATGCTCATGGGGAGGTGGCTGCCCGAAAGCGGCTTCCAGCCAGATGACAGGCTCTGCTATGAGATCTGCCATAACAATCCCAAAGAGCATCCCGAGAATAAATTCGTGGTGGACATCTGCGTTCCGGTAAGGCCACTATAAAATGAAGTTAGGGGACGTACATCAAATTATAAAATTCCATTGTTTCCGATTTGCAATTTTATAATTTGATGTACGTCCCCTATTTGACTTAAATAATCGAAAAATAACAACCGCGATTTAGTGATTAGTTTACAAAAGGGGGCAGTGCCCCCTTTTGTAAATGGAACGGAAGGAGGAGCGAAAATGCCTGAAAAAGCGATTAATCACGTACCCGAAGGCATGCATACCATAACCGCGCATCTATGGTTCGAAGGAAACTGTAAAGAGGCCGTTGAATTCTACAAGAAGGCCCTCGGGGCAATAGAGATTTTTCCGCCCATGGAAATGCCCGGCGGGAAAAGCGTCCTTCATGCAATGTTGAAACTGGGCGATTCCTTTATCATGATGGCGGATGCTTGGCCCGGAACCTGGGAACAGGGACCCAAGGATAGAGCAACGACAGGTCTTTGGGTCTATGTGGAAGACTGTGATTCCGTGTTTAAGCAAGCATTTGAAGCCGGGTGTGAAGTGTTGATGCCCATAGAAGATGCCTTCTGGGGCGATCGATTCGGCAAGGTCAAAGATCCCTTCGGACATTGCTGGGCCATCGCTACACACAATTGGGAGATGACCCCTGATGAAATGGAGGAAGGACAAAAGGAATGGCTCAAAAATATGGGTCAGTAGAAAGGAATGGAAACAAGCATGTGGTTATTGCCGCTCAGTGTAACGACCATTCAGCCCGTCTTGCCGGGGTACCCACGGAACGGTTTTTTACCGATGCACTCACCTTCGCACGCACACAGCTTCTGGTCACGGAGTATTATGGGTTTGATGCGCCCAATAATCTTTGGGATGTCTACAATATCGAGGCCGAGGCCATGGGGCAGCGGATTGTTTATCATCCCGAAGGGATACCGGATGCTGACCGGGCCGATCCCCTGATCAAAAACCCTTCGGACCTTGATCGGATCAGACCGCCGGATCCCCACAGAACCGGCCGTATGCCCTGGGTGCATCAGATCAACAAAAACTCCATGGAAATGACGGGTAGACCTGCGCGAGCCTATTTCTGCGCTCCTTTCAGCCTTGCAGTGAATATTAGGGGTTACGAGCGCCTGATGTATGACATGATAGAGAGACCGGCATTTGTTCATCGTCTGTTTGCCTTTCTCTGCGATGAAATCCTTGCACCCTTTATTGAGGCCATGCGCAGCGAGGTTGGGAAAACCAATCTGCTTGCGGATGGAAACGACGCCTGGGCCTCTCCCCCAATGATCACATTGGACATGATGGATGAGTATGTTGTTGCCTATGCAGAGCGGCTGCGAGAGAAACTGGGGGAAAAAATTGTGACTCGAGGCAATTGGGGTGATTCAAAGAGTCGCGATCCTGAACGGTTTTTCTCCCAAAAGCTCAAATGCAGTCCGGGTTATTTGAGCGTGCTGGACCCGGATTTATATATGGTTGGGCCGGAACGCGCAAAGACCTTCGCGGAAAAGAACAACGCCTTTATGACGGCAGGCATCGATGCAACGCTCCTTAGGTCGGGGCCGATAGAGGCGATTATGGAACGTATTAAGCTCTATATCGATGCCGTGGCGAGGGATGGGCGCGGCGCTATATACCTCAACCAGATCCCTGCGGAGACACCTCCTGAGCATATTCATGCGGCCGTGGCTGCATGCCGTGCCTATGGAAAGTTCCCTATCCCTCATAATATGGATGGCGTTCATTTCGAAATGCCGAAGAGGGAAAGCTTCTCTGAATTTATAGAGGAAAAGGGGGAGAACGCCGGCAGGACATGAAAACAAAGGTTGATAATCGGTTTTAGTTTGGTACCATAAAAAGAATGGAGGCAGTTAAATATGAACATTTCTACAGATATAAAACCAGTTACCTATCTCAAATCAAAAACAGCCGAATTGCTGAAGCAAATCAATGAGAATCATCGGCCTGTTATCATTACACAAAACGGAGAGCCAAGGGCAGTTCTACAGGATCCTAAAAGTTATGAAAACATGCGGAATGCGATTGGTATATTGAAGCAGATTTCCCAAGACGAGGAAGAGATAAGGGGTGGAAAAACAAAATCGCAGGAGGTCGTGTTTAAGAATACTGAGAAATGTTTTAAGTAGTAAACGACAATAAAACTTCAGATCTGAAATTCATTGAGTAGGATAATGAGATCAGCAAAGCAATTAAAGGCATTTGATGGTGGGGCGTCGGATCTGTTGTTCGGTGAGAGCGGTCCTTTCATTGAGATCAGGCCTTCAGTGGATCTTGATGGCGGAAAATTTATGGGTGACCTCGAGGACTTTGTGGAGGCCTATAAGCTCATACTGGATAACGTTTACTCCGGAATCATTGTATGCGACAGGGATTCCAAGGTTCTGTATATGAATAAGTTCTATGCCGATCTGCTCAAGACGGACCGGGATAAGGTCATGGGCAAACATATAAAAGAGTTTTTCCATTCCTCAAGAGTCCCGAATGTTCTCAAGACGGGGAAGATGGAACTGGGCGGAAGGTGCAGTCTCCGATCCGATGTCGCATTGCTCGTCAACAGGATACCGGTGGTGAGCCGGGGCAAAACCGTCGGCGTCATCCTGCAGACGGTTTTCAAGAACTTTGCCGAAATCAGTGAATTGATGGCCCGACAGAACCAGCTTGAAAAAAAGGTTAGCTATTATAAGGAGGGCCTTCATAGCGTGCTCTCTGCGACCTACACTTTCGATTCCATCATAGGCCAAGGTGCGAGCATCAAAGAAGCCAAAAGGGTTGCGGAAAAATATGCCAAGACGGAAGCAGCTGTTTTGATATCAGGGGCCACAGGAACGGGAAAAGAGCTTTTCGCTCACGCCGTTCATATGGCCAGCCGGAGGAAGAACGGACCTTTTGTTTGTGTTAACTGTGCCGCGATTCCCAGGGAACTTTTGGAAGCGGAACTCTTTGGGTACGAGCCCGGGGCCTTTACAGGCGGCAGGCGAAAGGGCAAGGCCGGGAAAATAGAAGTGGCCCATAGGGGCACCCTATTCCTGGATGAAATAGGTGATGTACCTCCGAATGCACAGGCCAAATTGCTTCGTGTTCTTGAAACCCGAAAGATCGACAAATTGGGCTCGGTCAAGACCACAAATGTGGATTTCAGACTCATTGCCGCAACCAACAGGGATCTGTCGGCCCTGATTGATCGGGGTGAATTCCGTGAGGACCTTTTTTACCGTATGAATACCATGACGGTTCAGGTGCCTTCTCTATCTGAACGGGCAGAGGACATCGAGGCCCTGGTTCGTCACTTCCTTAGCGCGATGGGGCGGCCCGGTGTCCGGATGACCAAGACCGCGGGTCAGATGCTCCGGAATTACTCCTGGCCCGGAAACATCCGAGAACTCAAAAACGTTGTGGAAAGGGCCGTTAGTCTAACTGAGGATGAAATCATCGATGTGGAACATCTGCCCTGTGAGATCACGGAGTTCATATGCCACCAACCACAAGTGCCGTCTTCAACTCAGGCCCCACTCTCAAAGGCCATGGCGTTGTGCGAGAGAGAAATCCTTTTGGATGCTTTGGAGGTCACAAACAGGAATATGAGTAAGACCGCCCAGTTGTTGGGGATTTCCCGGTCGACGCTTTATGAGAAATTCAAAATACACAACCTCTAATTTCCATTTCAGAGATGGCTCTTTTTCCGTTGAGCGGCGTTCTCCGCGGGTTTCCGCCTGCGACGTACTATATGTACGCCTCGGCGAAAACCCTTGTGCGGCCTAGTTCAGCGAAAAAATCTCTCGCCTCTGAAATGGAAATGATTTACTGTGTGATCTTGCTTTCGATTTGGGTTGAACAAGATGGTTATCGATTCATGCCTACAAAGAACTTCAATGAGTCATGAGGGTGTCCGGAAAACCGGACAGGTTGTTGGTGGGTAGTAAAGGCCCCTGATTTTCTTCCTTCAGGTATTTCGCTCTTTTTTGCACACGTCTTTATTTTTCCAGAAACTCCAAAACAAAAATCATTTCATATAAACGCCATACTCGAGAAAGGTATTCGCTTTTTACGAACTCACCCTCCTTCGCGAAAGCCCCCAATTCCCATCGGGGGATGACCAGCGAAGAGGGTACCCTTCGAAGCTCCGTCAGGAGCGTAGTTGGGTGCGCTTCGGAGGGTTCCGTTCCGAAGCACGTGAAGAAGCCACCAGCTCCAGCTGGTGGAGCTTCACTTGCGATTTAGAAGGGGCGGGGGTATTTTAGGAAGAATATATAAACAAGGTGTAAGACAGTAGATGTCAGAACGCGCGTTATCGGCAATAGTATTCGTGAATTTCAATCAAAGGGGCTAACAGCTTTAGCGATAGAAGAAAAGGATGATTTTTGACTGTTCGGAAAATCGGACATGTCCGGAAAACCGGACATTGTTGTTAGGGCATTTTTAGTTGGAGGCGGTACTTCCATTTTAGGGTTATTTATGATTTCATAAAATATATTAGCAAGTTAGGCCATCGATATCGTCTCATATCAACTTCTGGACCACTCTAAATTTGATGGCACTTTTCTTGCTCATTTTAAAAATTACTTTCCATTTCATTCATTTCAACATACTTTGACATTCTCAGGAGGACCTAAGGCTTATGGATGTCACACGAGTCAAAAGAGAAGAGTTTATCATACCGCGTTGTACGAACGCTTGCCCTGCCGGAGTAGATGTTCCCAGGTACATACGCGCCGTTCGAGACCAAAAATACGATGAAGCCGTCGCGGTTTTAAGAGAGAAATTACCGCTTCCGACCGTCTGTGCCGATGCGTGCTTCGCACCCTGCGAGGAAGTGTGCGCTTACAAGCAATTCGGGGACCCCATTGCCATTCGTGCCATTAAGCGGGCGGCCATGGACAAGGGGGGGGATACCTGGAAGGACAAGAAACGGATGGCGGATAAAAGCGGCAAAAATGTGGGCATTATTGGCGCAGGTCCGACCGGGCTCACTGCGGCCTATTACCTTGCCACCAAAGGGCATGACGTGACGGTCTTCGACGCCTTTCCTCAACCGGGCGGCATGTTGCGATACGGCATCCCCAATTACCGCCTGCCGGAAGAACGCCTGGAAAAGGATATTCAGGCCATATTGGAATTGGGCGTGTCCTTTAAGGGTGATACATCCATCGGAAAGGACGTCACCGCAGATCAACTCAAAAATGATTTTGATGCCCTGTTTTTTGCGAGCGGTGCTAACGGCAGTGCGAAAATTCCCCTTGAAGGCTCGGATAAAGAGGGTGTCCTCTGGGGCTGGGACTTTTTGAGGGACGTGGGCCTTGGAAAGTCATTCGCGTTCAAGGGTGAAGTGATCGTTATTGGCGGGGGAAATGTGGCCATTGATGTGGCCCTGACGGCAAAACGATTGGGCGCTGAGGTCGTGCATCTCTTCTGTCTTGAGAAAAGGGAAGAAATGCCGGCCCATGAATGGGAGATTGCCAGGGCCGAGGAAGAGGGCGTGTTCATCAACAACGCCTGGGCACCCAAAAAGGTTCTGGGCAACGGATCTGTGGAGGGCCTTGGCCTCATTCAATGTACATCCGTCTTCGACAATGCCTGTAATTTCAACCCCACTTATGATGAGGACATTACCCATAAGTTGAATGGGAAACATATCATTCTGGCGGTGGGACAGGCGGCAGACCTGAATTTCGCCAAAGAGGTGAAAAATATCGAAATCCACAGCGGCCGGATAAGCGCCGATGAAAAGGACTGTTCAACCGGTGAAGCAGGCATCTTCGCGGGTGGCGACGTGGTCACCGGCCCGGATTCCATCATAGGGGCCATTTCCCAGGGCAGAAGGGCGGCCGAGGCCATTGATCAAAGCCTGGGCGGTGACGGCAACATCGAAGAGGTTTTGGCATCGCCTGAAGACGAAGTGCTTCTTCATGAACTCTCAAGGGAGATTAGGCCGCGTCATGATCTCGGACTCCTCAAGGGGTGGGAGAGGACCTCGGGGTTCGATCAGGTAGAATTGGGGCTGTCAGACACCCAAATCACGGCTGAGACGAGCCGGTGCCTGGAGTGCGATGCCAGAAAATTCGAAGTCATCCTTAATACAGAGCACTGCAAGGAATGCGGCTATTGTGCCGAGGTCTGTGGGATGGAGGTGTTCGGTCCTGCGGAATTCTTTAATGCCAAGGGCTATAGACCCGAAGAGGTCAAGTCTTCGGATTGGTGTTGCGGTTGCTATAAATGCTTCTTTTCATGTCCCGATTTTGCGATCGACGTAAAAGAAGTGACCGCATAGCTGCAAGGTATTTTTTGACAGGATAACTGGATGAACAAGATGTTAAAGCGTTATAAATCTGATGTATAAATCCAGTAAATCAAAAAACTATTTGAGAGGTTTCAGACTTAAAAGGGCAGGAAAATTTGGCGTTGGCTTCCCCCTTGGATAGGGACCTTTTGTTTACATTATCAAGTAAATCCTGTTCATCCCGTCAGATGTTTTTTTAGGAGGCATTTTTAATGAAAAGATATTTAGAAACGGGGAATTTCGCCGTCACAGAGGGCGCCATATTGGCCGGGTGCACCTTCTTCTCCGGGTATCCCATCACGCCTGCAACAGAGCTGGCCGAGGCCATGAGCTTTCGTTTGCCCCAGATCGGGGGTTTCTATCTCCAGGCCGAAGACGAGTGTGCGGCCATGCATATGTGCATCGGGGCGGCCCTAGGCGGACTGAAGGCCATGACCGCCACTTCCGGTCCGGGCTTCATCCTCTATATGGACCCCTATGGTTGGGCCCTCGGGTGCGAGA
Source organism: uncultured Desulfobacteraceae bacterium (assembly GCA_964459445.1). GTDB lineage: Bacteria > Desulfobacterota > DSM-4660 > Desulfatiglandales > HGW-15 > CAYWMP01. Next base: position 24,401 of record CAYWMP010000016.1, on the reverse strand, counting down.
CGCCGGTGGTCGTACTCAATTCCGGCCGCGTGGGACCCGTAAGCGGCATTACGGGCGCACCGGGACAGGGGGAATTCTATCTGATGCGCTACCCCACCCAGGGCGGGAATTTTGAAACGATTTGTCTGGCCCCCAATTCCGCTCAGGAATGTATGGCCATGACCGTAGAGGCCTTTTATTTGGCCGAACGATTTCGTATGCCGGTATCCGTCCTGGCTGACCAGCTCATTACGGACGGTTTTGAGGATATCAGCGTCCCGGAAAACGATGATGAGATGAAAGAAATGGGTTTCCGCGTCTGGCCCAGGGAGATCTGCTGGGGGCCGGAATTCTATCCCGCCACCGACGCCCTGGATGTGCCGCCGGTTGTTTTGGGCCACAATACGGGCGCCCTTTGCTCGGATTGGACCCCCACGGAAGAGGGGTATGATATCGAAGAGGTCGAGGCCCATCACAAACATGCTTACCGATTGATCTACAAGGTTCGCAATAATCGGGACCAATTCAACCACCTCTACGAGAAGAAGAATATGGATGACGATCCCGATCTGGTGGTGGTCTCCTACGGAACCCCGTCCCGTGTGGTGAATACGGCGGTCGCAAAGGCGCGTCAACAGGGCCTGAAAGTGGGCGCCCTCCGCCTGATTAATCTATGGCCTTTCCCGGATGAGCATTTTACAAGAAAGACAAAATACCTGGTCGTGGAGCTGAACTGGGATGGGGAACTGGTCCGCGAGGTTCAACGGGCAACCCCGAAGGATGCCGAGGTCCATTTTCTGGGAAGCTGCGGCGACCTGCCGACTCAACCGGACCTTCTCGAGGCCTTTAAAAAGCTCTTGAAAAATGAACCCCTTAGTCGTAAGGGTTGGGAATTGGAGGAATGGTAAATGGCGTATCAATCGAGTGAGCTTGCATCAAAATACCTTCGGTCCAGGAAGATCCCAAGCACTGCATGTTCGGGATGTGGTTTGGGGATGAATCACAAGATTGTCGTTGAGGCTATCAAAGAACTGGGCCTTGAGGTGGCGGATATCGTCTGGGGAACGTCCATCGGCTGCGCCGGACGCCAGACCTTCGGGACCTGGAACGGGGACGGGTTTGCAGGGACCCACGGAAGGGTCTATGCCATTGCGAGAGGGCTTCGTATCGCCCTGCCCATTGAAAAAAAGATTGTCCTGACCGTTGGAGACGGCGATGCCTTCGGGATAGGCCTGACCCATCTTATCCACGCGGCACGGTCGAACGCGGATATGACGGTCATTGTGAATGACAACCTGGGATATCAATCGACCGGCGGGCAATATGGCTGGACCACCCCTCAGGGCAGCAAGACCGACAGCAGCCCTTACGGGATGTATGAGCATAACCTCATGAGCGAGGGCATGGACGTCCTGGAGATTCTCAAGGGGGCAGGCGCCACCTTCCTTGCCCGTCATGTGGCCATGGACGGCCTCCCGGCCGTTGAAACCGTCAAGAAGGCGATCGAAAACAAAGGGTTTTCCCTGGTCCACATGCCATACCCCTGCCCGACCAATTATGCGTCCAGGCAGTTGGGATCCAGAAACCAGGTCAACATATACCGGTGGATAAGGGACCATGCCGCACCCCTCGGGGAGGAAAAAGAGGACACCATTTGGGCAACGGGCATCTGGCACGATGCCAGCAACTCAAGGCCCGAATTCCACGAGTTTGTTCACGAGACCGTGGACAAGATCAGGAGGACAGGAAGCATATGAAAGATCGAATCGAGATCGTTGCTAGCGGCTTTGGGGGGCAGGGGGTCGTCCGGCTGGGCCAGATTATCGGAGAGACGGGCGTCAAGCAGGGTTTGCACGTCACCATGCTCAAGAGTCATGGCACTGAGATGCGCGGGGGCTACGTGAGAAGCCAGGTCGTGCTGTCCAAGGATATTATTGACAGCCCCATGTGCGAATCCCCCGATTATTTTATCGCCCTCTCAAGCGCCGCCTACAATCGTTTCAAGGATACCGTCCCGGCTGATGGGTTGGTCTTTTATGATCCCGCCTTTGTGGAAGAGATTGACGGCAGCCTGCCTTGCACACACAAAGCCTTTCCCGCCAAGGAACTCTCGGTCGAGAACTTTGATACACCGCTTTTTGCCAATACGCTGGTTTTGGGCGTGGTAGCCAAGACCGTGGAGATCCTTGAAAAGGATGTGGTTCTGGAGAGTATCCTCCATGTGATTCCAAAGTTTCACGACCGGAATCGAGATGCCTTTAGAATAGGCTACGAATACTTATCGGATTAATCGCCTTTTATTGTGACTCTATCCAGTCGATAGAAAAGGCCGGGTGTCATGAGGACGATCAGATATTTCATTGATAAAAGGGCCGATCAATCGCCTGAAAAAGTGTATATGTTCGCCCCGGAACCCAAGCTTGAGCTATCTTATGAGCAGCTCAAGAATGATTCCCAAAAGTTCGGGAAACTTCTGCTCAAGCGGGGCTTGAAGAAGGGAGACAAGATCTCCTTCATGATCCGCAACGGATACCAGACCACCAAGATCTTCCTGGGGACCATGTATTCGGGTCTGGTTATCGCTCCCCTCAACCTCCTGGCCCAGCCTACACAGCTCGAGTATGTCCTGGATCATTCGGACACCAAGCTGGTTTTCTTTACCGAGGAGCAGAAGGAGCGGGTGGAAACAGCCTGCAAGGCTGTGGCGCGGGACATCGAATTGATCCAGATTGATAATGACGCTCCGACTATCTTCCCTGAGGATGAAGATGCCTCCGGTATCGATCTGCCGAAGGTAACCGAGGATGACGACGCTCTTTTGCTTTACACATCGGGCACAACCGGCATGCCCAAGGGCGTTATTCTTTCCCACAAGAACATGGTTGCCGGGGGCGAGTACACGGCAACGGCCCATGAACTCACGCCCGAGGACAGGGCCCTCTGTTCATTGCCCCTCTATCATATCAACGGCGAGATTGTGACCGCGGTGACCCCTCTGGTGAGCGGCGGCAGCGTGGTTATGCCCCACAAATTCAGCACAGGCGATTTTTGGGAACTCATCTCCGAATATCAATGCTCCTGGTTCAGCGTGGTCCCCACGATCATTTCCTACCTGACCAGTGCGACAGACCATGAAGGAAAAGAATTCCGGCTCGATCAACTGCGATTCGGCCGGTCCGCCACTTCGGCACTTCCCCCTTCGCTTCACAAGGCCTTTGAAGAGAAATTCAATGTGTCCATTGTGGAGACCCTGGGGCTGACCGAGACTGCAGCGCCGGTCCTTTCCAATCCCATGAACCCCTCCAAAAGAAAGTATGGGTCTCCCGGACAGGCCGTGGGCAATTCAGCGATGATCATCGACGAGGGCGGCAACGAAGCCCCCCCAGGCACCCAGGGCGAGATCATGATCAAGGGCGACAATGTGATGAAGTGTTATTACAAGGATCCGGACAAGACGGCCGAGGCCCTTGAACCCGACGGATGGTTCCACACAGGGGATCTGGGGTACATGGATGAGGACGGGTTCGTTTTCGTGACCGGGCGTATCAAGGAATTGATCATCAAAGGGGGAGAAAACATCGCCCCCAGGGAAATCGACGAAGCCCTTTACAAACATCCAGCAGTGTTAGACGCTGCGGCCGTGGGCATCCCGGATGAACACTACGGCGAAGAGATCATGTGTTGCTGCGTGCTCAAACCGGATTGCGAATGTACCGAGGAAGAGTTACGAGAGTATTGCCGCGAACACCTTGGTGATTTCAAGACGCCCAAGGTCATTAAGGTCATGGCTGATTTGCCAAAGGGCCCATCAGGAAAGATCCAACGTCTTAAATTGCCGGAGATGGTTGATGTAAAAACGGAATAGTTTCAAGAAAAGGGCCGATGATCCGATGAGCGTTATGATAGCTCAACAGGTGTTGCAGAGTTCGGTGATGTCGGCTATGGCGGTGTCGAAATCGCAGGCCCGGCACTCCTTCTCCGCCCGTGATTTCAACTTCTCCTCGTTATACTGAATGACCTCCCTGTCAAAGGGCAGATCCTCCGACTGAAGGTATCGAACGGCCCCAGCGCTATCCCTCACCGGGATGATAGCCCCCTTCACGTTCTGGTTCGGGGCCCAGGGCACGTCCAGGGTTCCGGCATCGATAGCGCGAACGGCGCCCATAGCCGCATCGCCTTCCCCCAGCTCCAAAGCCTTGTCCACGATCTGGCGGGCCTCCTTCCGAATGATCTCCATCTCCTGTTTCATCTCCGCGTCTTCGGCCAACCGCCGGCCCCGCGTGAGCTGAATGGCCATCCTGGTGGCCCTGAGGCCCTCTGCATTGGCCTGTCTCGTGGGGATGCCGATGGCCTCATGGGTCGTCTTTGTAATGACCTGAGTAGCACCGGCAAGGGCCGCAATGACACCGCCCATGACGATCACCGAAAAGGCCCTTGCCTCGTCGGGCGGAAAGGCCTGCATCCACTGGTGGGTGGCGATGGAGACAAACATGTCTCTGATCTCGAATTGATCAAGATAATGATGGCACACCTCCTCCAGCACCTTCAGGGCCGCCACGTCTTGAAGGAAATCCAGGTTTTGCGCGAGGCCGACACTGTAGTGTCTGACTCCCTGCCCGGCAGCCAGAAGCATCTCCAGGACGGCGATGGCGATGCCGACACCCGGTGGAATCAATGTGCCTGTGAGAAAGCCGGGCTGCTCCCTATGTATGAGCACACCCCTTTCGGCATAGAGGGAGACGAGGCGGTCCAGGTACTGAAATCGCCTGATGCCTTCACTGATGGGCATGGTCTTGATGTAAGAGGATGGATAGGAAATCCCGGCTCCTAAAAACCCCGTAAACCCGGCTGCAAGAGTAATTTCGGAAGTCAGCCGAGGATAGGGGGTTCCTGAGAGGGTCATGATAGGTCTGTCCACGGCCTCCACCAACTTTCGCACCTCTTTGACGCCGTGGTTCACCACAGGGAGACCGTTGAGCATAGATCTTCCCGCCTTCCTGCTCTCCTCAATGCCTCTCTGGGCCTCCTGAAACTTCATATTTCTGGTGTAGGTATCCGTGGTGGTTGGAAGGAGCTCAGCCCCGCCCTCGTCCTGCAGGGTCTTCAACAGCTTGATGTGTTCATCAATGAGGGCCACGCCTCCCCTCGGCTGACAAAAGGTCAGTCCCTCCCCCTTGGCCCGCTTGACCTCCATGGCGTAGTTCTTGTGATCAGGAAGAGCCTTGTGGTATTCGACCGCCTCATCAAGGTCCACGTCTTTTCCCGTGGGCCAGAGGGAAAGAACTTTCTCCCTCTCATTTTCAAATTCCTCGTCACTCCATCTAACATTCCTTGCATCCATTTTTCACATCCCCTTCAAGGCCTTCCCAACCTCCTGGTCTTGAGCCTCTTCAGATACTTCTTGCCCAGCTTCAAGGCCGCTAGGGGCGCCTTCTCCGACAGGAGGCCGACTGCATAGAGAAGATATTTTTCATCCAGATATAAGCCGGGGTTCTGAGGGCGAAGGGAGAAATGTTTCTCCTCGGCAAACAGGGTATCCCTGAGAATGCTCTCCGGCGCCGGGCCGAAGACAAGGGGACCTCCTGTGCCAATAAATGTCTTCACGTTTCTCAGGTCTTTCCCGTACTGGATGTAGATCGGGCCCGTGGGTCCGTAAGCGGTCTCGATCCGTCCTGCATGTCTTTCCACGGCCAAGCGGGCTGCTGCGCAGGCCAGTTGAACGTCCAGGGCCTTCTCCCCCTCCGACTCGGGCAATATGCCGGGGTCCGCTGAAAATTTTCCGATGGCCTGCTGAAGATCAACCTCCTCATTCCCCAGCCCTTCCATGAAGAGATCTTCCCCGGCCACCTGCACGATCGTCGAGGCGTTATAACGCATTCCCAGGTCCCCCTCCACGGTCCTCTTCACATAGGGCTCCGGGAGTCCCTTTTTCACAAGACCCGGTTCCGTGGGATCCCCTTTCGCGATGGAGTGAACATCCGTTGTGGCCCCACCTATGTCCACGATCACCAGTTCTCCGAGGCCCTCCTCCTCCTCCGTCCCCTCGGCCAGGAGTCTGGCCGCGGTTAGCACTGCGGTGGGTGTCGGCATGAGGATCTCGTCGATGAAAACTTCGGCGTTTTTGAGACCCTTGGCCTCGACGATTCTGCTGATAAAGAGTTCCCTGATAATGGCCCTCACATTGTCCACCTCGAGCACACCGATCTCCGGCATCACGTTTTCGGTAATCACATGCTCCTTGTTCCCTGACGCGAGGACAGCGCTGATCTCATCGGCCGCCGTCTTGTTCCCTGCGATAATGATAGGTGTTGTGAGCCCCTTCAATCGGCTTAGCCCTTCGGCATTGCTTATGATGGTTTCCCGTTCCCCACCGTCTGTCCCACCGGCAAGGAGGATGAGATCCAGAGAAGCGTTTTCAATTTCCTGCAATTCCTTCTGGGACAGGCGGTAGGCAAAGACACCCACCACCTTGGCGCCGGCCCCAAGGGCCGCCCTCTTGGCCGCTTCCACCGTCAACTCAGGAACCAGACCTATGGCGGCCATTTTTAGCCCGCCTGCGGCACTTGAGGTGGCCAACTTATAACGGTATGGGACGTCGCGACCCAACAGGTTTTTGATGTCTCCGAGGGCGGCATTCAGGGCGATGGTGATGTCCGTGTCAACGGTGGAAGGCCTCTGTGTCCTGCCGACCACCTGCAACTTTGTCAGCTCCACGAGGACGACCTTCGTGAATGTGCTTCCGAAATCGATGAACAAGCCGTATTCCCGGTCGGAGCTCATGGGTCTGAAACACCCAATTCTTTTCTCAACTCCTCAATCACCCTATAGGGCGAGACGCCAGGTGGGTATACCTTATCAAATCCCATTTTCTGAAATCGCCTATCCACTCCCGCGAAATCCTGCTTGCCCACAACCAGGTTTCCGCCCACAATGAGGAGGATATCCCCCTTTCCGGCCTCTGTGCAGGCTTCCCGAAATCCCTGGCACTCCAGCTCACCGTGGCCGCACATGGAGCCCACGAGAATAGCATCGGCATTGGTCTCGATGGCCGCCCTGATAAAATCCTGCTGCGTGACAAAGGTCCCCAGATTGACCACCTTGAATCCCGCCTGTCGCAAAACGTTCTCCATGAGCTTGTTGCCAACCACATGGGCGTCCACACCGATGACCCCCATGATCAATGTCTTCTGGTTTTCCACACACACCTCATAAAATAATGTCAGTAGCCCAGTGACTCACCCACGATGACAACCGTGAATGTTTCAACTCCCTTTGTTTTTTTCTCGAGAATTGTTGTCACCCGGCAGAGCCGATCCGGACTGTTGCAATCTGGACAGGCCTCACCCCGGGCACAAGGGGTATTGTCCCCGCGTCTCGAGGTATTTTTTGATACAACCTTCTCCTTGATCCGTTGGATGGCGGCATGAACATCTTCTACGATCTTGTTTTTACCCGTGACCACAATGACATGCCTGGGGCCGAAGATCATGGCCGAAACCCGGTTCCCGGTATTGTCGATGTTGACGAGCTTTCCTTCCCGGGTCAGCCCGTTGGTTGAAGTGAGGAAATAGTCGGCCACGACCTGCCGCCGCTTGACCTCCATGATCTCCTCGCTGCTCAGGCCCGGCTCCCAGTGGTCAAAGTATTGGGTTCCCCTCTTCCGGAGGGCGTCCAGAAGGCCCATCTCTCTAACGGTAACCGAACCGCCGATCCCCACCGAGGCACTCTCGGGAATCATATCCAATATATAAGCCTTGGCGGACTCTCTATCGGGAAAGTAGTAGGGCTGCATGCCGTTGTTTTCCAGCTTTTTGAAAAGCTCCTCCATGTACGCTTTGCCTCCCTAAATGACTTGAACCTCTCCCTTTTGAAAAGGGGGATCAAGGGGGATTCCTTATACGGGGAAAGTCACTAAGAACCCATAGGCAGGGAAAATGCACTTCCCGCCCATTCCTCTAGGCACTGATGTATAGTTTCGTTAGAACGAATTCACGATGGCCAAGGGCTTCGGTAGCCGTAAAGCGGCCATTGCAGGTTCTGCGTATCATCTCCATCAATTGATCACCTGCATCATCAAGGGTCAATTCTCCTCTCAGGATTCCCGAGACATTCAGGTCAATGTGCTCCTCCATGGTCTCACAGGTGAGCGGGTTGGCCGAGAGCTTGATCACCGGCACAATGGGATTTCCGACGATGTTCCCCTGACCCGTGGGAAAGAGGTGCACCACGGCGCCCGATGCCGCCCACAGGGTCACGGCCTCCGCCGCAGCCGATGATGTGTCCATAAACCACAGACCTCTTCCACTGGGGGCCTCCGCCGGTTTCAGAACACCCACATATTCAGCCTTTTTACCGATCTTTTGCAGGTTTCCGAAGGCCTTCTCCTCAATGGTCGTCAGACCACCCCTGATGTTACCTTTGGTGGGCTGGGATCCCGACAGATCATCGGTCTTGAACTGCAGAATGATGTCATTGTAAGCGTTGAATGTCTTCATGAACGCCTCTCCCACCTCCGGCGTGGCGGCCCTCTCCTTGCACACGTGCTCCGCTCCCATGATCTCCGAGGTCTCACCAAAACAGGTGATCGCTCCCATCTCATAGAGTTTGTCAAAAGCATTGCCCACCGTGGGATTGGATGCGAGACCCGAGGTCGTATCCGACTCCCCGCATTTGGTGGAGACATAGAGCTCGTCGAAGGAACACTCTTCTCTTTGAAGCTCCGAGGCCCAATGAATATACTCTTTGGCCTTCCACGAGGCCCTCTCAATGGTCTTAAGATCCCCGTAACGTTCTATGGAAAATCCCTCCACGGGTTTCCCCGTTTCGGCTATTCCTTCCACGACCCGGTTGGTCCACTCCGGTTCAATCCCGATCACCACTACGGCCGCCACATTGGGGTTCGCACCTGTCCCGATGAGGGTCCTGAAAAACAGCTCCAAATCCTCACCGAATTGGAGACGACCGTAGGGGTGAGGTAGGGCCAGGGTCCCCTTGATGTTGTTGGCCACCGCTTCGGAGGAGGCGTTTGACAGATCATCAAGGGGCAGGATGATCACGTGGTTCCTCACACCCACCTTTCCGTTCTCTCTTCGATAACCCATAAATTTCGGTATATTCATCTTACCACCTCTTTGTCTTCAGATTATGGATGTGAACATGGTCCCCCTGTTGAAAACCGGCCACCACTTTCCCGATATCGTTCCCATACTTGATGACCGTGTCGCCTTCACTGGCGTCCGTCAAGGCGATCTTATGGCCCAGGGGAATCTCCTTCAGGGCCGTCACTTCAATGTTTTCCTGCGTGTCCATGAAAAGACCTTTGGCTGTCTCTCCCGGCTTGATGTCCACCGTGGCAACCCCCACGGTGTCACTCTTTTCGTGAATAAGAAAATGAATCATTACCGTACTCCTTTCTTCTGCAGGACGCCTCTGAGAGGCACGCCCTGCATGTTGTATATTGTATAAAGTTTAAATGGGCCTTGAACACCTTTCATCATCCGGGCGACGCCGACATTACGTGAGCAGCACAAGAATCCAGCTGCTGATTTCGTAGAACCCTGGCCAGGCCCCTTCCGGCAAGGGGACGAAGAGCAATTTAGTAAAAACAAAGAGGGTGACCCCATGGATCAGAAACGAGGTCACGATGAGATAGAGGGGTCGCCTCTCCCCCAGCAGAGACATAAAACCGGCTATAAAGAATGGGGCGGATACATAGTATCCCATTCGCGGGATCATCAAAAGAAAGAGTAGGGGAATTCCGAATGTGGCCAGCCTTTTGAGGTGGATCTTCCAGCCTGAAACGCTCCCCGGTGAATCCGACGCTTCCTCTTTCGTAATGACGGCTGCCCATTGCTCCCCTTTTCGGCGGAACGCCAGGAAGCTGAGGATCGTTTCGATCACGGCAAAGAGGGCCATGGCGATGATGATTATCCTCGGCCAGGAGGCCGCGCCGTATCGGTAGTTTGCAAGGGGATCGTCAAATTTGAAAGTCAGGCTGAAAGCGATGATGGACAGGCCCAGCCATATTCCCACTTCAATGATAAGGGACCTTCGTCTTTCCATAAGGGACTCCTGAAATATCGGTCTAATGATCCACGAATTGCACGGGTGAGAGGCGACGTTGAGGCAGAATCACAGTCCCGCTTTCTTCTTACCGCTTCCCCATCTTTCTGTAGGTCTCGACGGTCTGCGACACCAGTTCTTTTCCGCCTTCAATGCCCCGGTAGCTGTCAATCAGGTGCATATATTTTTTCTTGTTGAATTTTTGAAAACTGTCACTGTTCCACGCCTGTTTGAAGGCCCACTCGAGGTATTTCTGGCGCTCCATGGGGACCTCTTTTCTAATGAAAAAGCCCCGGAAACGGAACAGGGGGCTGAACTTGGCGCCCACATCCTTGAGGGAGGGGACATCGGAGAACGCGCTTGGGCTATCATTGAGAATGGTGATGAGGGGCTTCATATCCCCGGACTCCATGTAGGGCCGCACATCTCCGGGCTGCTCAAACAGGGCGTCCACATGGCCTCCCACAAGGGAACCATAGCGCTCTGCCGGTTTGTCAAAAGAGACCTGAGTCATTTTGATGCCCTGGTCCTTTTCCAAAAGGGACGTTACCACGCGCTCCATGGACCCCACATTGGCAACATTGGCCACCTTGATTTTGCCCGGGTTTGCTTTGGCGTACTCCACCAAGGCATCCCAGTTGGGGAAACGGTCATCTTTGGGGCGGACATAGATCTGGCTGAATGCGATCTGAGCAATACAGACAGGATACCACTCCTTGGCCGGATCCTGTTTGATGATACCCGACGCGTAGAGGCTGGCCGCATCGTCTATGTGCTCGGTTACGGTGTAGCCGTCCGGTCTGGCCATGAAAAAGTCGGAAAGACCGGCAACACCGCTGCCTCCGGGCTTGTTGACCACCTTGATGGGAACGCCGATCACCTTCTCCAAAGCCGTGGCCATGGCCCTGGCCAACTGATCGGATCCTCCGCCTGCCCCGTAAGGCACGATCATGGTGAGGGGTCTATTAGGAAATCCATCCGGTTTGTCCATGGCGAACAGCGCGACAGGTAAACAAAGACCGACAACCAGTGTCAACACCACGAAAATCCTCCAAGTCCTTTCTTTTGCCATCATGGTTCCTCCTTTGGTTTTTAAAGTTAATTGTTTCAAGGCCGATGTACGAATTCCATCGGCTCCCGCCTAAATATTCCCTATAGAATGACTGCAACAGATTAAAAGCTCAACGTGGTTTCCTTGAGACGGTTTTCCACCTCCGTGACGCCAGGATACCGAGCGGCAATGTCCAGTGCGAGATCAAGGCTCCTCTTATCGGTAACAAAGCCTTTCAAGATGATGAGGCCGGGCCCCTTCGCATCCGCCTCGATATTCCGGTATGGTCCGGTGTGCAGCCTCAACTTGATGGCGGACTCAACTCTCTTGGCCAGGGAAAGATCACGGAATCTCTTTCTCTGTTCTTCCTGGTCTTCGGGTATCGCGAGCCTGGTCACGGCCTCAAAGATCATGTTGGCGGCCGTCTCATTGCCTATGTGCGCCGTATTGATCACGAGATCGTAGAGTTCCCAGTCACCCCGATCCTTATGATAGATAGACTCAATCATGGTTCGGCGCTGCCGGTCAAACTTTCTTACGGCTTCGACAGCTACCTCATAGTCCAGGCTGTCCCGCTCCATGATACGCCTGACCCGGAGCTCAAAGGGGGCCACGACCCGAACGTGGAAGACGCCGGGCTGATCGGCTAGAACGATCTGGGCCCCCCTGCCCCAGATCACCGCGTCTCCTTCGGATGCCAGCTGAAAATTGAGGGACTCAAAGAGGCTGGTGTAGGCCGGTTTCCTCAAGAAAAAGCGCTCTATCATACCACCGGGCATCTCTGTCTCGAAGACACTGCATGCCCTTTTAAAATCGGAATCACAGGCCTCGGCCAAACGGTGGAAATCCTCCGGTGTGACAACCCGATATCCCAGCTTCTCAGCCGCCAGCTTGGAAATGGTCTCCCCCCAGCTGCCGACCTTACGGCTCACGGTTATAATAGCCATGATATAGGACTCCAGAGAGGCAGTCTGAAAACGTCCATCTGCTTCAAGCAGCCTCAAGTATGATGATTTTTGGAAAGCCTCCGGACTGTTTTTGATGCATGTCCATCACCATGCGGATTCATATTCGGAGATCTATACATCCTCCATCTTTCCCCAGGTCATCTCCCGGACAGCAAGCCGCGAAATGACGTCCCATCGGATCCTGGGCTCTCCCGCCGGGATGAGAAGTTGGCCCCCCTCAAAAACGAGTTCAGGCTCAAGACTCCGGATCTTGCACTTCAGGAAGCCGTTCATCTCACCGGCATTTCTGGTCAACCCCGTATCCTTGAGAACCAGCGCTTCGTGCCGGCACCCCATGTCCAGGGCCACGCCGTTTCCCAGGATGACTTTGAGCCCGGCGGATCGCGCCTTATGGATGAGACGGGTGAGCTCGGCGCGGGAGCCGCATTTCATGAGCTTGAATTTCACGGCCTGGGCGCAGCCCGTCTCAATGGTCCTGTCCAGGTCTTCCTCCGAGGAGATCGCCTCGTCGAGCATGAGGGGGACCGTTTTGATCTCTGCCAGTCGTGACATCTCATCCCACGCGTCCGTGGCGAGGGGCTGCTCAAAGAGCTCTATGCCTTCGGGATCCAGCTCTAAGAGGAATCTTCTGGCCTGGTCAAAGTCGTACCCCTGGTTGGCGTCGATCCTGATCCGCACATCCCGATTCAGATTCTTCTGGACGGCCGCGAGTCTTTCCAGATCTCCCTTCACCTCGAAACCCACCTTGAACTTCAGTGTCTCGAAGCCCTGTTCCTGAAGCCTCTCCGCGTCGGCAACCAGTTCCCTGACATTCTCACCCTGAACGACCCCCAAGAGAGGAAGGCAAATCTCCCCCCGATGTCGACCGCTCTTCGCATCCACCCATTCCTCCAGTGCCGTGAGTAAGGGCGTGGCGGCAAAGGAGAGGATCTTCTCTATTTCGCAGATCTCCTGAAAGATACTCTTTGGGTTTTTGTTCAGGACTTTCGGCCCCCATCTCTCAATGAAGTGCCAGGCGTCATCCGGGGTTTCGTGAAAGTAGCCCGGCACGTCAGTCGTCTCCCCGAATCCCTCATAACCCTCTCCCCGGATCCTAACAATGACCGAGTCAAAGTTTTCCAGGGTGACCAGGGAGAGGTGGTAGGGTCTTATCAAGGGAGTCTTTGTCCTAAACACCGAGATACCATGAATGTTCCTACCCATTTTGACACCCAATCTTCATTTAGGCCGAGGCTCGCCTCTTGAAGGAGCTGTAAATATTCCAGAGAAGGGTGAAGATACCGCCCAGCAGGAGAACAGCCGTTACCGGTCTGCTGAAAAAGCCCAGCCAATTGTAATCGACCATAATGATCGCCTTGACAAAGGCCGACTCCCCGATTTTTCCCAGGATGACGCCGAGGATGATCCCGGCAACGGAGTATCCTGTGCGACGGAGGAAATATCCCCCGATGCCCGCCAGGATCATGACCCATACGTCCAGGAGGGAGTTCCTCAGGGCATAACTCCCAATGGTGGACAGGATAAAGATGATGGGGCAGAGCAACCTGAAAGGGATCTTCAACAGGTTGACCACGGTCTTGGTCTCCAGATAGCCAAGGAAGAAGATGAACAGGTTGGCCAGGAACATGGCCACAAAGAGCTCCCAGACCAGATGGTGGGCCCTGATCATGATGAGGGGGCCGGGCTCCATACCGTGGATCATGAATACGCTGATCATCATGGCCGTGATGGCCCCGCCCGGAAGACCCAGGGCAAGCAGGGGAATCATGGCGCCGCCTGTGGCCGCATTGTTTGCGGTCTCGCTCGCCACAACCCCCTCCAACTCACCCTTCCCAAAACGCTCAGGGTGTTTGGACCAGCGTTTGGCCTCATTGTAGCTCAAAAATGCGGCCAGGGTGGCGCCAATCCCGGGCAGCACCCCTGCGCAAAAACCGAGTATCCAGGAACGGATAATGCAGACCTTCATGCGCCAGAAATCCCGGACAGAGGGGAATTTCAGCCCCACTTTCGGGGCCTTGTATTTCAGGGTGACCATCTTTTCTGCCTGGACAAAGACCTCGGAGATGGCGAAAAAACCCAGGATCAGGGGGATAAAATGAATGCCGGCCAGCAGATAATAGGTCCCAAAGGCATAGCGCGTCAGACCTCCGGCCGGATCGGTCCCGATACAGGCCAGAAGCAACCCCAGCATCACGGAGAGCCACCCCTTCCAGAAGGTATCGGCTCCCACGGAGGCGGCCACGTTTAGGCCGAAAAAGATTAAGGCAAACATCTCCGGGGGCCCGAAGGCATGGATGGCCCAGCGTCCGATGGTGGGGGCGGCAAGCATCATCAGGATGGTGGCCAGGATGCCTCCCAGGGAAGACGAGACAATGGCCGCGCCAATGGCCAGTCCCGATTTTCCCTGCTGAGTCAGGGGATAGCCGTCAAAAGCCGTGGGTGCATTCTCGGCAGAGCCCGGGATGTTGAAGAGAATGGCCATGACCGCCCCGCCGTAGGTACCGGAAACATAGATCACACCGTATATCATGATGGCCTGTTCCGGTTTCAGGTAGATGGTGAAGGGAAGGATAATGGCCCCGAGGGTGACCATGTTAATACCGGGCAACGCCGCAAAGAGCAAACCCGTGATGAGGGCCGCAAAAAAGAGGAGTATGGCTACGGGGTCGGTCATAAGAGCGACAATGCCAATCCACAAGTTCTCCATATGAGCTACCCTCCTATACTGGGCGAGCCTTGCGATTTATGGAATATCAGATAACCACTATTCCGCCGGTGGCTTCCTCTCTCCTTGAGACCACCGGGTTAATACCTGAATTTTGCACCAGCTACCTACTGCGGCAAGGAAATCCTTGCTGCAACGCTTGTTTCACCATTTTGGTCCTCGCCATATAGGCATATATGCCTGCGGGCCAAAACGTCTGCAACTGCGCGTTTCCCTAAGGATTTCCGCACCTCGCTACGGTATCCGATGCAAAATTCAGGTATTAATACTTCAGCTTCCCGATCTCTTCCCTTTTCAGCCTGGTCAAGGCAACGGGCTGCGTTGACAGGGCAATGCCGATTTCATCCTCCTTTTTGAGGAAGATGTTGACAAGCCAGTTATCGTTGTCCGTCTCCGGAAAATCGTCCCTGTAATGGGCTCCCCGGCTCTCCTCCCTGTGTAAAGCGGAACGGGCGACCATTCTGGATACGGTAATAGAGTTGGTCACATCTATGATGTTCTGCCATTCCAAGTTGAAACGGATGAGGTACCGGTTGGCCACCGCGGCGTTCTCCACCTCTTCAAGCAGACTGTCAAGGCGACGGACGGCATCTTTCATCTTGTCTCCCGAACGGACTAGGCCGACCTTCTCCCACATGAGCTCTTTCATCTCCTCACGTAGGGCATAGATATCATGACCCGATTCCAGAGTGAAAGGTTTCAGCCATCGCATTCTGATCTTGTCCGCGGCCGCCTCCTCATAGGGTTTCAAACTCTCTTCCATGGCAATGGCCGCAGCCATGTCCCCCGCGCGGCGTCCGAACACCGTGGAATCACAGATACCGTTACCACCGAGCCGGTTGCCTCCGTGGGTCCCCCCCCCGTCCTCGCCGGCCACGAGCAGGCCCTTTAAGTTGCTCCGGCAGTCTCTGTCTATCCTCACACCCCCCATCTGGTAATGGGCCGTGGGAGTGATCTCCACCCTCTCCCGGGCCAGATCCTTGCCGATATCCTTCATCCTCTCCACCATGCCGGGAAAATTCTCTTCCACGAAGCTGGCGCCCATGTGGCTGGCATCCAGGTAGATGCCGCCGTTTTCCGTTCCCCGGCCGGCCATGATCTCCATGTAACCAGCGCGGGCAACGCGGTCCCTCGTGGACCTCTCCAACTGTTCCGGGTCGTACCGTTCCATGAAGCGCTCACCCAGACCGTTATAGAGTCTGGCGCCCGCCCCTCGTAGGCCTTCTTCCAGAAGACTGCCGGATAAACGGGAGGCCCCCGCTATGATACCGGTCGGATGAAACTGGACCATCTCCATGTCCACAAATTCAGCCCCTGCACGGAAACACATGGCCATACCATCACCCGTCTTGTCCACGGAAGGGGCTGATATCTTGAACATGGAGGCGGACCCTCCGGTGGCCACAACAACGACCTTCGCATGAACCAGGAGTATCTGGCCTGTCCTGATATTTACCAGAACGCACCCAACCACACGATCTCCACTCTCCGTGGTCAGAAGATCCAGGCCCCGCACCTCTTCCATAACCGTGATATCTCTTGCAAATATCTGGTCCGTGAGGCGACCGACGATCTGGATTCCGGTCAGGTCGGCCACGTGAATGGTTCGGTCAAAGGACTGGCCTGCAAAGGCCTTTTGATGTACCCTCCCGTCCTCGGCCCGATCGAAGAAACAGCCCACTGAAACCTCCAGCTCATGGACGGTGCGAGGCGCATCGTTTACGAGGGTCCAGGCCAGCTCCTGATTGTTTATGAATCCTCCCCCTTTGAGGGTGTCCACGAAGTGCTTTTCCAGGGAGTCATTTTCGTTTAAAACCACGTTCAAACCACCCTGGACCATCCGGCTGCATCCCCCCTTGCCTATAATCCCTCTGGTGGCCAGGATGATCTTGAGCTGAGGATTCATTTCGTAGGCATGAAGGGCCGCAAAAAGGCCTGCGCCGCCGCTTCCGAGTATCAATACATCCGTTTTAATGGCACCCAATATCTCTAAACTCCTTATCTCGAGTCCCCTACCTGAATATTCCGAACTTACTCAGGACACAGCGCTTCTTCAGGTTCTGAATGGACCTGGTGGGTACGATATTCTTGGGACAGACTTCCCCGCAATTGAACTGGGTGTGACAGCGCCACACGCCGTCCGTTCGCCCCACCACTCCCAATCGCTTTCTTCGCGCGGTGTCCCTCTTGTCCGCGATGAGGGTGTAGGCCCTGTTCAGGGCCGCGGGTCCGATAAATTTATCGTTTGTGGTCACCATGGAACAGGCGGCGTAGCAAGCGCCGCAGGCAATACAGTCCAGCATATCATCAATGAACTCCCGTTCTCCCGAACCCGGCGGGATGATGGCCGGTTCGGTTATCTCCCTCTTGCCCATGTAATAGGGTTTGATCCGTTTCCATTTTTCATAAAAGGGCTCCAAATTCACCACTAGATCGCGGATGACGGGGAAATTGGGCAGGGGTCCCAGGGTTATGTTGTTCGTCTTGAGCGTGGAAACCTGGGTTCGGCAGGCCAAACGAGGTCTCCCGTTGACATACAGGGCACATGATCCGCACATCCCCACCCGGCATGAGAGCCTGAAACAGAGGGTTTTGTCCATGAAGTTCTGGATTTGCATCACCACATCCAGTATGGACATATTATCATACGCGGGGACCTCGAAATCCTCGTGCCTGGATTCTGTATCGGTTTCGGGATCATACCGTAAGATCTTGACCATGAGTGTCTCAGACATGTCTCAACCGTCCCATCGTTATTTGAAAAAAAGAAGAGAAATGAGGCCGAATCCCGTCAGACCCAGACCGATACCCACCAGTGATGCAAGGACCACCACCCTGGATCGGACCTCAGGGCCGAAATCCAGAAATATGGAGTAGAGGCCGTATGTGACGTGGTAGAGCCCGCACAGGAGCAGCAACAGGTCCAGGATGATGAAAATAGGGGAGCTGAGTCTCAACATGATGTCGTCAAATCGAAGCGGCCCGTGGCCGTGACCGTAGTGGAGAAAGGCAATGTGTAAACCCAGCACCCCCAAGAGTATCAGCGCAGTTACCCTTTGCGCTAACCATGCCCAGGCATTCATACTAACAATACCTCCTCATTCAGCTTAAGCAAATATCAGGTACGCAGACCAGAACCATAGGATGGCGGCTACAGCCATGAAGACCCAGAAAAGCACCTTCTGGCTCCTCTGGGCCACCCCGATACCCAGATCAAAAAGCACCAGGCGAAGACCATTCAGGCCGTGGTAGTAGACGGCGATGAGGAGCATGGCATCCAATACCTTGAAAATAGGGCTCCCCATGAGCAGATCGAGCCTGGCATTAAAGGCCTGCTCTCCGGCCAGGAGGGCGGAACCCATCAGGATCGTGTGCAGAAAGATGTAAAAGGCCAGCCCAAGGCCTGACAGTCGATGTCCGAGCCAGGCCCACATGCCGATAGCCGTCCACACTTGGCTCTTTGAGGACCAGCCCTGTGCCACATCCCTGTACCAAATCGTTTCCATCATCTCCCCTGCATCCATCGATAAACCTCTTTTTCGCCCGGCCATTCCGTTTCTTCTTTGAATGAAAATGGAGTCTGTGTTCGGATCAATTTCCGGATGCGTACTCTCTCATGCCCTACGCAGCACCCAACTTTTTCAACAGCTCCGGCATCTTCTCCTTTGCCTGGTTTTTCACATCGAAATAGAGATGGTTCATATGAGAATCCATGGCGACGATGAGAGGACCGAAGTCTTTGACCCGCATCTTGTAGATGGCCTCCGGGTGGAGGTCCTCCCAGAAGACCTCTTCCACCTCCTCGATCTGGGTCGTCTCCAGTGCTGCCGCACCGCCGACAATGGCCAGGTAGCAGCCACCCAGTCGGTTCATGGCCTCCAGACTCCCTTGCAGGAGTCCGGCCTTGCCCACAATGGCCCTGACACCGTATTTTTCCATGAGGGGCGGGGTGAATCGTTCCATTCGGGTGCTTGTGGTAGTCCCTATGATGATTTTCTCCCACCGGTCTCCCAATTTTTTCAGGCTGGGCGCCGTGTGGAGGCAGATGGTACCCTTCAGATCCACGGGCGGCTCCTGGTGGTGGTCGAAGATGCGGATCTGGGTAGCATCGCGTATACCAAATATGTGACCATTGACGGTGACCGTATCCCTCACCTTCAACTGCCTTACATCATCCCCTGAAATAGGGGTTGTCAGATTGTGATGTGGCATTTTCTCTCTCCTTATAATTTCAAAAACCGTATTCTACTTTCCCGTCCGGAAAGATTTTCGCCCGTGCTCTTCTCGCCGGCCAGCATTGTGTGTTGACGGCCACCGGGTTCTGGGTGATGTGGGTGTAGGCGGCCTCGATGTGAACGGCCAGGGTAGTCGTCTTTCCACCCATCCCCATGGGGCCGATCCCCAGCTCATTGATGGCCTCAAAGAGCTCCGTTTCCAGCTTAGCAAGCTCCGGATCGGGGTTTTTTGATCCGGTCGGCCTTGCGATGGCCTTTTTTGCGAGCACGCTGACCAGATCCGCCGTCCCCCCGATGCCGACCCCGATGATCCCGGGAGGGCAGGGGTTGGCGCCGTTTTCGAATACGCGCTCCAGCACGAATTTCTTCAGCGCTCCGACGCCATCGGCCGGGATGAACATCTTCATGGCGCTCATGTTTTCCGAACCCGAGCCTTTGGGAACCATGAGGATGTCCAGGTAGTCCTGGTCATCTTCGAATTCCCAGTGGATGATAGGAAGGCCATTACCAACGCTGGTCTGGGGATTAACACGAGTGAGGGGGTGTGTTGAGCTGCCGCGGAAGGGGTGCTCCAGGGTTGCTTTCTTTGCCCCTTCTTCCAGTGCTTTTGCGATCTTGGCGCCATCCACCGGGAACTTGCTCCCCATGGAAACGAAATAGATGGGAAGCCCTGTATCTTGACAGATCAGGAGACTCTGCTCTTCGGCCACCTCAATGTTCTTCAGAATGGTCCGGAAGATTTCCTGGGCTGTCTCGTTGGTTTCCCTATCATAGGCCTTTTGAAGGGCCTCCTTCACGTCTGGAGGCAACAACTTCAAAGCCCTAATGTAAAGTTCTTTTGCTGCTTCTTCGATGATTAGATAGTCGAACTCATTCATAGCCCTATTCCTCTCCTATGTTTTCCAGGTTCTTCCATGCATCAATACGCACGCTTTCAATATGCTCTCTCATCAGCTTTTCCGCAAGTTGTGGATCCCTCTGCTCAATAGCCTCCATGACTTTGGCATGCTCCCTATAGGTCTTTTCCGGGCGAGCAGGGAGAACCACCGTTCGCAACCTGATGAACTGGAGATTGAAATTAATGGAATCCATTACGTTCTTGGCAAGCTCGTTATCACATGCTTCAAGCAGGTAAGCATGGAACTCTGCGTCCAAATCGGCCGCTTCCAGTAATCTGATTTCACCGTCTGCGCGATGAATGATTGCTTCGTGTCTATTCAGGGAGTCCCTCAGCTTCAAAAGTAGACCACCTGTCATTCTTTCTGAAGCAAGGCGTACAACTAACCCCTCCATGACTTCCCTAACCTTCAAAATATCAATAATCCTTTTTTTCGAGATGGAAACAATAAAGGCGCCCTTCCTGGGTGCTATCTCCACGATCCCATCATGCTCCAAACGAAGCAGTGTCTCCCTGATAGGAGTCCGGCTTACATTGAGGGTTGCGGCGATATCCTCTTCATTAACCTTTTCACCCGGCTTGATGTCTCCACTGATAATCAGTTTTTTTAGAATGTCGTAGATCTGATCTCTCAGATTCGCTCGCTCGATCGAAACCTCCATTTTTCAATCCACCTCAAAAATTGATTATTTTGCTGATCCACATTTCGGTGACATTTTTCCTCAACTTTATTTTACATATTGCAAATAAATATTCCACACAAAAATATTGTATAATGTATACTCAAAATGTTGTCAAATGTAATTTTTTAAAGCAAGATTTTTGTTTTTGATCTAATATCTGGCCATTAATCGGATAGTTTTTTGACGAGAAATCCTCCTGAAGAGGGAGGAAATCATTCAAATGAACCCTTTGATTGTATATTGTATTATGGATAGTCATTTAATCTTGTCTTTTGCATTGAGAGCGATCCCCTTGAAAATGGGTGCTCAGTCAGCTTTTTAAGATAAATAATTACTCTATTACATATTGAATTATTTACAAAAAACGTGTTTTAGTAAATCGGAGAGAGCTTTTTCCAATATTGAGCGCGTATTGCGGACAAAGCGATCAAATCAATCTATTTTCCTCGACGAAAAGGCCAAAAGCAATTATTCATTATACAATATAAACCGAATCCAAGTTCTTTCGAATTAATACTTCCTCCATATCTCCCAGCTTTAGATAGGAGTAGCAGTTTTTTGGGGCAAAATAGTGCCGGGCCTGAAAGGGATGCAGAGCAGCGAGTCGGATTTTCAAACAAAAAACTGGCAATCATATCAGGCGGGCATTTCGTACATGACGTTTTCTCAAGCTTTACTGCGCCGTTTCTCCCTCTCCTCATTGCCAAATTTGGCCTATCTATGACGCTAGCCGGTTCTCTAACGGTCTTCTTTCGCCTTCCATCCCTGTTCAATCCACTTTTTGGAATGATTTCGGATCGCGTGAATTTGCGCCAGGTAGTCATTTGGGCGCCGGCGCTCACAGCGGCAGTCATGAGTCTCCTCGGCGTCGCACCGAATTATGCTACTCTGTGCATCTTCTTGTTGTTGGGCGGTACAAGCGCAGCCATCTTCCATGTCCTTGGACCAGTTTTAATCGGACAGTCTTCCGGCAAGAATCTTGGCAAAGGTTTGAGCTTCTGGATGACAGGGGGGGAACTCGCCCGGACTATGGGTCCGCTGGTTGCTGTATGGGCTGTCTCGACCATGGGATTTGAGAGATGCTATCCCATCATGGGCGTGGGCATCTTCGCCTCCTTCCTTCTTTCGATTAGCCTGAAGGACGCAAACACAGCTACTTCTTCTACTGGGCGGCGTTGTGTTTTCCTTTACGCCTGTAAATATGGCCATCGTACAGGATCATTGTGGGGAACACAGGGGAACGGCTACGGGCCTATACATAGCAATACAGTTTCTGAGTGTGGCGACCATTACCATTTTTGTGGGCTGGATGGCAGATATGTTTGGTCTCAAGACGGCATTCACTTTGAGCGCCTTGTTGGGGCTGTCAGGCATCCCGCTGGTTTCATTTATTCCCAAACGCGGCCCGAATAGCAGAGAAGGATAACGATGTGACTGGCAGTGTACAGGGTAATTTTGGCGGTTTCAGCAACAGACAGGAGTGGAGGCATTTGATCCTGAAAAATGTTTCGCCGCAAAAGCCTAAAAAGATGTTACATGATAACGGAGAATTGGCCCAGCTTGACCTGCGATAATATTGCATTAGATGCTTTCGACCTTTCAGTTTGCGCTAAATCATGTTCCATACAGAATCAACCATCCGATTGATTGCGGCCATGTGTGCCGCCGAGATTTTGAGCATGGCCGGTGTGTTCTCCTTTCCCGCCCTTTTGCCCATGTTCTTGGAGGAATGGGGCCTAAGCAATATCGAGGCGGGATGGATTAACGGGATCTACTTTGCCGGCTACACATTAGCCGTGCCTATCCTTGCAAGCCTTACCGACCGGATTGACGCACGGAGGATCTACCTGGGCTCTGCAGCGATTGTTGCAATTGCCTCCCTTGGGTTCTGTTTCGTTGTCAATGGATTCTGGGCGTCTCTTTTATTTCGGGCCATTGGCGGGGTGGGGTTGGCCGGGACCTTCATCCCGGGGCTCAAAGTGCTGGTGGACCGCCTGCTTGGCTCTGCGCAGGTGCGGGCCGTGGCCATCTACACGGCCGCATTTGGTGTGGGCACGAGCCTTTCTTTTTTTGCCGCAGGTGAGTTGGGTTCCAGGTTTGGGTGGCGTTGGGCCTTTGCCTTCGGGGCGGCAACGGCCGTACTTGCAACAGTTCTCGTTAGTGCAGCCATTAGCCCTTTGAGACCTCGAACGACGGATGTCACAAAAACGCCACTTCTGGATTTCCGGCCAGTCCTGCGCAATCGCGGGGCAATGGCCTATATCTTGGCCTATGCCGCCCACACATGGGAGCTGTTCGCCGTTCGATCATGGATAGTGGCCTTCCTTAGCTTTAGCCTGAGCCTCCAAGGCTCTGCAAAAAACCATTGGTCCCCAACAGCCGTTTTTGCCCTCGCAACTCTATTTGGGATGGTGGGCCACATGATTGGGGCGGAAATGGCGGTTCGATTCGGCCGACGTCTGGTTCTTACCCTGATTATGGGCGGATCGGCGCTCTTGGCATTTGGGATCGGCTTCACGGCCGCACTTTCCTATCCCGTTGTGGTAACACTCTGCATCTTCTACACCATGCTTGTGCAGAGCGATTCCGGGGCTCTTCACGCAGGCACTGTACTTGCTGCCGAACCCGAACGGCGAGGGGCCACCATGGCGGTTCAATCTCTCTTTGGTTTTGCCAGCGCAGCGGTGGCGCCACTCGCCGTGGGAGTTGTATTGGACATCACGGGAAGAGGGCAATATGCAACGTCTTGGGGCATGGCCTTCATTACCATGGGCGTTGTTGTGGCTCTAGGCCCGGTTTTTCTGAAAATGCTCGGCATAGATTTCCGTAGCACTAATGCACGGCCCTTAACTTCGGATATCGGCAACTCTAATGGCATATCTATTCAGCCTCAGAAGTCAGAGATGGACCCTTAGGGAAGGATGAGCCATGGAAGGCTGGGACCTGTTCACACTTGTCTATATCTCACTTGCGCTCGCTGCAGGCGGACTCACGAAGGGGATGGTCGGTATCGGCATGCCGCTTACCGCAATATCCATCATGTCCCTCATGATCGATGCTCCTATTGCAGTAGCGCTCATGCCCATCCCCATCTTGCTTACAAATCTCTGGCAGGCCTTTCACGGCGGCCACATAATTCGCAATGCAATGCGATTCTGGCCAATGATTCTCCTCCTGCCGGTTGGAGTAATTCTGGGTGTGAAATTGCTGAGCATGGGGGATAAAAAGCTGCTGAGCGGCACCCTCGGCAGCTGCATTGTCGTCTTCGCGCTCTTTACTCAGTTTCGACCAAATTGGGAGCTGTCCCCACGTTTTGAGTTTTTCCTTCGCCCAGTGGTAGGTTTGTTGTCCGGTTTTATCGGTGGGGTCTCTACCTTCTTCGGGCCCCCTGCAGTCATGTTCTTGATCGCGCTTCGGATGTCAAAAGATGAATTTGTGGGAACCATAGGGCTCTGCTTCCTTGTGGGTATCATCTCTATGATTATCTCGCTGGCGGTATTTCGAGTCCTTGGCCCTTCGGACTTTCTCTTGTCTACAGCCGCGACTGTGCCGGCATTTGTCGGATTGGTGTTGGGACAGCACCTGCGCGGTCGCATCCCCGAGGCCGGTTTCCGTCGGATCCTGATCTTCGTATTCCTGGTGAGCGGACTCAATCTGATAAGGCAAGCCTTGGCCTAAGAAATGCTCAATGCACGAAAGGCTTATTCCTGGGAGCGGTTGCAGAGCCCGGCAACCTACCTTATCCGTCACGGTAAATTTGTTCTAATCGAGTTAGACACAGGCACATGAGTTTTCAGTCA
>CAYWMP010000015.1:0-53750 GCA_964459445.1 uncultured Desulfobacteraceae bacterium | reverse complement strand
ATCAGGTCATGGCCCCTGATGGCGCTCTCCATTGGCAAGAGTGGACCAGCCGAGCCCTTTCTGATGAACATAACCATGTGATTGAATACCAGTCCTTGGGCAGGGACATTACTGAACAAAAGCGGGCTGAGTACGAGAAGGAGAAGCTGGAATCCCGGCTCCTGCAATCCCAGAAGCTGGAAGCCATCGGGACACTTGCCGGCGGCATTGCCCATGACTTCAATAACCTGCTTATGGGCATTCTGGGACATGCCTCTTTGATGCTGATGGATGTGGACGATGCCCATGCCCATTTTGAGAATCTCAAAGGCATAGAGGAAGGCGTTGGAAAGGGCGCCGATCTCACCAAGCAGCTTTTGGGATTTGCCAGAGGCGGCAAATATCAAGTCAGGAAAACCGACCTAAATAGGCTCTTAGAAAAGACCTCTCAGATGTTTGGGCGCACCAAAAAGGAAATTGTCATCCATCCAAAATATCAGAAAGACATTTGGCCGGTAGAAGCGGATCAGGGGCAAATCGAGCAGGTGCTACTGAACCTGTATGTCAATGCATGGCAGGCCATGCCCGAAGGCGGACATCTATATCTTAAATCGGAAAATGTGCTGCTGGATAACGAATATGTGAAACCTTATAGCGTTGAATCAGGCCAATACGTAAAGATTTCCGTGAGAGACACAGGCTTTGGAATGGACAAAAAGACCCAAGAAAGGATATTTGACCCATTCTTTACAACCAAGGAGATCGGCAGAGGAACAGGATTGGGTTTGGCTTCTGCCTATGGCATTATCAAAAATCATCATGGATTCATTGAGGTTTCAAGTGAAGAAGGCCAAGGGAGCACTTTTGATATTTACCTGCCGTCATTTGAAATCGAGGTCATTGAAGAGAAGAAAGAATCTTAGTAGATATTATAAGGAAATTAGGGGATATTTTGGGTTTGGCACAATGAAAAAATCATTGCGCCTATTTGGAATAAACCACCACATCACGAAGCCCACGCCCTCCTATTAATAGCTTAAAATCATCGAGTGACTCACCGAAGTATTATTCCATCCTGATTGACGGAATACCATGGTATGTGGCAAGCTTCATTGAAAATTCTGAAATGCAGCGAGGCGGAGGAACTATGGGATTTCTTAAACTGTTCGGCGGCAGGTCTCCTGAAAAGGCTGAAGAAAGGGGTGACGCCTTCATTTTGAAAGATGAATACGGCCTGGCGAAGATGGAGTACGAGGATGCCCTTGATAGATTGGAAAAGTCGGCTCAAGAGAATGAGGAAATGGATGGTCGGCTAAAGGATAAACTTCAAAAAACCAAGGAAATCCTGTCCCTGTCCCATAAAGAGGAAGGACTGGAAATCATGGATTCCGGGAATTACGATGCTGCGGCGTCGTCCTTTGAGCTCGCCCTTGAGCTTACTGAGGATCCGGAGATGATACAGGAACTCAACGGCTTGCTTGAAGAGTTCGGAGTCGGTTCAAGCAATGAAAGGGATGTGGAAAAGGGAGTCCAGGGGGCCGAACTGCAAGCAGAGGGCGACGAATACTTTGCCGCACTATGCTGTAACCTGCCGGAACCAATTCAAAGGGAATTCTACCAATACGGCACTGCCTTCAAAGAGGGGTACCTTGCACTAAATGAGGGGAATTTTGACCTGGCCGCGGAGAAACTTCTGCAGGCGATGGAAGAGAACCCAGAGGGTGTCTTTATTGCCATAGAACTGGCAACCGTCTATTTAAACCTCGATAGGTACCCGGAGGCGCGAACCCTTGCCGAGGGATTTCTGGAGTCCTATCCGGATTCCGTTAAGGGATATCAGGTTCTCTGTGAAATTCTCTGGGCAATGGAGGAATTCGATAGGGCGCTGGAATGGTTGGGAGCATACCCGGATACTCCTGCGGAATATCCACCACTCCTCCTTCTTCGTGGTGAGACGCTCCTTAGGGCAGGTCGAGCGGTTGAGGCAGAGCGACTATACCAGAAAGAACTGGAGCTAAAGGGGTGGCAACCTGATATTGCCCGAGCCCTGTCAGTGACCTTTGAAGCGAATGGCCAGAAAGAGGAAGCCCGCGATCTTTTTGGAAAACTCTTAGCGGAATGCCGAAGCTGTGGAGCTAAAAGCGATCTCCTCTCAAAACGCAAATTTTCGGATTTGAGTTTTGAATTGGGGGATTATTCCACCCAAATCCTGGAGTTGTACCTTTCACTAGTACAGGAAGACCCTTCTGAAAGGGCGGACTATTATCAAAAGATCAGCCGGATTTACTCTGCCCGTGGCAATGATGAGGAAGCCAGGCGGTTTGAGGCTTTCGCGCAGCAGGCCAGAGGCGGATCAGTCGGCTAGATTCCCTGCACCGCTCTCCTTGACCGGCCCGATTAAGGCTGGTATCCATTCCATGAATCAATCAATCGATATGAAGCAGATTTTGATACAGAATATAAGTTCGAAATTGGAGGGAACCATGTCTGAACGATTCAGATATTTTTTGACGGCTAATGCCATGTTGGCGGCCAATCTATGTGCCATTGTCGTCTCAGCCATGATAACACTAATCTTTTATGATCAGTCAATTCCCCATGAGGCCATCATATTCGAACTCGGCGATAAACTCTTTCCTGTAGACGTGGTTTATCTCGTCCTCATCCTCATCCTGACCCTATGGTACGAGCGTCCGATTCGGAATGTACTCCGGCTCATATATAGAAAAGAATTTATAGAAGAGGAATCTATTTTCAAGGCACAGCGAAGGATGTTAAACGAACCCTATTTTCTAATCGTTGCTGATTTTGTCCTCTGGATATTAAGTGGGCTGTTCATCACGATACTTCTACTAAACACCGGCATGGACCCAAGCCTGGTTTATGCAGAGTGCGTTATCACCCTCCTAACGGCATTGATC
The DNA here is from genome assembly GCA_964459445.1 of uncultured Desulfobacteraceae bacterium. GTDB lineage: Bacteria > Desulfobacterota > DSM-4660 > Desulfatiglandales > HGW-15 > CAYWMP01. Next base: position 50,850 of record CAYWMP010000015.1, on the reverse strand, counting down.
ACGATCACTACAGCTTTTTTTCTCCTACGAATGGTCTTACAGAGAAAGCTCACACCGGTATTCTTCCCTAGGGGTGGTCTATCTAAGGTAAAAGGCGTCTGGCGCATCCGGATTCGCGGAAGACTCCTCGCCCTCGCCCTGGCCATAAACCTCGTTCCCTTTGCGGCCATTATTTCGTTGCATACAGCTTCCAGCAATCTTCCCGCAACAGGAATGGATCACGCGGCCATCCTGATCAGTCTAAACGTGAAGGTGATCCTGCTATCCCTGGCATTCATGGCCCTGGCATTGGTGCTGACTCTGATTGTGGCAGGTAATCTCAGCCGGCCACTCTGGGAAATTATCGGCGCGCTGCGGCGAATAAGACGGGGTGTCTTCGATGATAAAGTCCGTGTGGTCTCAAATGATGAGATCGGGTATACGGGCGAGGCCATTAATCAAATGACAGAGGGGCTTAAAGAGCGGGATTTTATTAAGGAGGCCTTTGGGAAATATGTGACCCGTGAGGTTCGAGACGAAGTCCTCTCAGGCAGGGTTCCATTGGACGGGGAGATGAAGGATGTCACCATCCTGTTTTCAGATCTTCGCGGGTTTACTGAAATGACCGAGGCTCTGGATCCCAAATTGGTTGTGAGTATCATGAACAGTTATTTCAAGGAGATGGCCGAAGCCATCCAGGAACAGGGCGGCCTGATTTTTCAATACATTGGTGATGAGATCTATGCTGTTTTCGGGGCGCCGGTATCTCGACCGGATCATCCCTCAAGGGCATTCAAGGCGGGAATGGAGATGAGGCGACGAATGGTTAGCCTTAATGAGCGGTTGGGGGAGAAGGGTTGGCCGGCTCTCAGACACGGCATTGGCGTTCACAGCGGACAGGCATTGGCGGCTAACATTGGGAGTCCGGATCGGTTGTCCTATCTCCTGGTCGGTGACACGGTCAATCTGGCCTCAAGACTGCAATCTCTGACCAAAGAGGTAGGCACGGATATGATTCTGTCCGCAGCGACGCACGCTTTTTTGAATGATACAGAGTTGAGCGATTACAATCTAAAACGCCTGCCTCCAACCCAGGTAAAGGGCAAGCGCAGGCCGGTTGATATTTTTGCCGTTGCTTAGGCGGTCCAACTAAGGTTTTCAATTACCCATTCTCCGTTCAATTGAGTAGCACCCATTGAGACAATAAACCATCGACAACAGCCAGTTGGTGTTCTTCAACCTGGAACCCCTGGCCCAGACCTGATTTCAAGGATATGGATTCAAGACATATATTTTAAAAAGCCAGGTGTTGATATCCTGATAACAGCCGTCGCGCCAGGGCGGGCGTGAATGTCGAACCTGGATGGATATCTTTTTGATCTACCCCCCATTATTGCTTTCGACCCGCAAAGCACCAATCAATAAAACCACCCTGATTACAAATAGTTATCAAATGAAGAGAAATGCTATATAATATTTCATAATAATTCCGAATAGTTGAAAGCATGGCAAAAGCAAAACACTAAAGTGTCAGAATTCCAACACAATTATTGTATTTATTGGTAGCATTTCTTATGTTTTAGGTACATATCTATCTTTGTTAATTACTTGAATATAATAAGGAAATCAGTTTTTAGAATTTCTGCTTATTTATGGTATAATTTTTGCATAATTATATATAATTAAATTTTCATGTTATAATTTTTATAAATTTTAGAGGTATCTTTTGTCGGTCACAGGATCATTTCAATAACCAAAAACATGGAGGTTTCTCGAGGCAGGAGAAACGACCATCAGAAAGGGGGAGGGATAATGAGAAGTACGCCATTTTGGTGAAGATCAATGAAATTACAAAGGTAAGGAGAAGCAATTATGGCTATATCAACAAAAAATCAAAACCTAGGTCTTTTGGAAGACGAGAACAGCATGGAATATAATGAAGCAATAGACGAACTTTTACCCATCTGCGCAAATTGCCATCGGATTCGTGATGACAATGGGTGTTGGTGCCAGACGGAAAGCGGCTTTTTGGATCATTGCAATGCCGAATTGAGCCATGGCATTTGTCCCTCTTGTGCCCAAGAACTCTACCCTGAATTCTATCATGGCGACGATTAATCTCATGTAATTCTATTTTGCCTGTTTATCTAACGAAACCTGAAGCTCAGAGCACTCCACTTTTCCCTTAACGCATTCCAATTTGGACCTACAAGCGACCCACTAGTCCCATTGATCGTTGGTGTCCTTTCACCGCCAAATGGCCTGCAATAGCGACCCGGTTAGGTGTCCGTCTCTATTATCTCTATTCTAAATTCACTTTTACTTCCTATTCTTGGTTGTCTAAAATATATGTAGACGCCACTCCAAATGAGCAAAGAACACAGTGAAAATGAATGAACCTAGGCAAATCAGATTGAGTGATGGAAGGCGTTTGGGCTTTTGTGAAAGGGGGGATCCCCAGGGGAAACCCCTATTGTATTTTCATGGTTTTCCGGGCTCACGCCTTGAAGTCGAGTTCGCGCACAAGACGGCAGAGGGGGTTCAAGTAAGAATCATCGGAATCGACCGCCCCGGATATGGGCTCTCGGATTCCATGCCCGGCCGCACCTTGCTGGACTGGCCGGATGATGTGATTGAACTGGCAGATGCCCTGGGTATAAATCGATTCGGTATCATGGGCGTGTCGGGAGGGGGGCCATACGCTGTTGCCTGTGCTGCAGCAATTCACCATCGTTTGAGCGCGGCAGGTATCGTTTGTGGGATGGGTCCCATCGATGTGCCCCATGGAACGGATGGGATGAACCGGCTCAATAAAATCGGATTGAAGCTTGTTCGAATCACCCCATGGTTCGCAAAAATCCTGCTTTGGTTGGCAGCTCCCTACCTAAGATGTTTTCCGGAACACCAGGTTGATCGTGTTGCTTCGAAAGCAGGCGAACCGGACAAGTCCTTGCTAAGAAGAGAAGAAATAAAAGAAATCCTCAAAGACTCCTTCAGGGAATCCGTTCGAACCGGTTCCTCGGGGGCACTGCAGGATCTATTGATCTATATTCGACCCTGGCATCTGGCCTTCCCAAATATTTCGTTGAAGGTCTATGTTTGGCACGGTGAGAGGGATGTGATTGTGCCGCCAGCTATGGGGCGATATATAGCAAGCAGCATTCCAAATAGCCGGGCAAGGTTCTACCCTGATGAAGGCCACTTTTCATTGCTCTATCATCACTATAGGGAGATCATGCTTCCCCTTGTTGAATAGCCCTTTCTATTGCCAATGGTGCAATATCTCGGTCATATTCTTTTTTTAATTTAATGCTTGACTTTTTAACCTCTTTTGTGATAATAATTATCAATAATAGTCAAATTATTTAAGATGTACTGATTCACTATAACCCTAACCGGCCTCCTCCTTTCCTTATCCATTTGAACCCCTAGATGGCCAATGGCCGGGCAAAACCCCGCTTCGTGAGAAGACGGGGTTTTGTTCTTTATGATCTAGAAATGTAGAGATGGGATTTGCGAGTTTGACACAATGGCTTCTCTAGCTTATGTTTCTGTTTCAACAGGATTCTAAAGGAGGGGCTATTCCCAAAATGCAAGTCCTTGACGAGATTAATATCAGTGTTGAGCTCGATGATGTCAAAGCAAAATTTCGGGCTGGCCGGACCGGCGATTTAGACCAGATTTCGGGCCTTCTTGAGGCCGGGAACAAGCTCATAAGACCGAAGGCGGGATACAAAATCAGCTATATCGAAGACAAGCTCGAAAATGCGGTGATTGCAGATGGCATAAAACTCACGAGTGGCGTTCTAAGGAAAAATCTAGAAACGGTAGGACGAGTCTTTCCCTACGTCGTGACCATCGGTCCGCAACTGGAAGAAAAGGCGACGGCGGGGTCGGATCTTCTTGAGCAATACTATCTTGAGGTCATCGGGGATATGGCCTTGAGGAAGGCGAGGGAACATCTCCAGGATCATCTCTGCTCCACATTCGCCATGGACGGCATCTCATTCATGAGCCCAGGCTCCCTGAAGGATTGGCCGATTCAGGAGCAAGGGCCGTTATTTTCGATGCTCGGGGGTGTTGAGGATTCTGTGGGTGTGAAGCTCAATGAAAGCTATCTCATGATTCCACGAAAATCGGTCTCGGGCATCTATTTCCCAACGGAGGTGTCTTTCTATAGCTGTCAGTTGTGTCCGAGAGAGAACTGCGAAGGCAGAAAGGCCCGTTACAACGAAAATCTCGCCAGGGAATATGGGGTTCACGAATAATACTGGTCCCCCTTACCCTTACTCTTCACCTTGATTCCTGACCTCAATCCTTGACAAAGCCATTCGCACCAAATTCATGGGCGGTGCTTAGCTCCTTTTTGCTCTCCCTTTATTCACTTTTCGGATTGAGTTCCGAGAATGATCTTAAGTCCCGTTCCTCATCATTTTGAACTTGACAGAAATACATATATGGAGAATATGGTATTATATGAATCTTTCATGTGTATTATAAGGATTGGCAAAGAAAAAATGGAATTTGACACACAATGAGAGACTGGATGACGATAAATGACCTGAGCAATTACCTCCAGATTCCTATATCCAGGATTCGTCTCCTTCTAAAAAAGAACCGAATTCCATATCACAAAAAACTCGGATCATCGCGATTCTTTCGGACGGAAATTAATGACTGGATGATGGACACGTCTGATGAGAACGATGAGGATATTTTATGGGCGCCCGACTTTTTTTATAGAGGAAGATCCATCAAAGGATTCACGTTGAGCGCGAGCAAGATCCTTATCGGAGAAACCGCCTGGGATCGGTTGCCTGATTTTATCAAAGGCATCGTCCGGTTGCTAAAGAAATCTAAGCGCGAGCATCTCTATAGAAAGGAGTTCGATCCGCTCATCGGAAACTTTAACGACTATCTGAGATTGGTGTGCCAATTAGGATTCATCGAGGCTAAAAGAGAAGGAAAGCTCGCCCATTATTCTCCGACTGAATATTTACAGAAAGTTCAAGAGAAAGACGGCCTGGAAACGATCAAAGAAACAATTTGTGAAAGCATCCTGAATATCGTCAAAAAGAACCAAGAGACGATTCCTCAGGAACGGCATGCCATTCTACTTTTGTGGCATTTGCTGAAGATCAAGGAAAAAGGGCTTGAACCTGAAGAAGCGCACTTCAACAGGGGCGGGGAAAATAACTCCTATCCGATGATTCGCCTGAACTTTGCGACCAGTCTCTGCACGTTTCTTTTTTCCAACGACCGGTCAAAAGAACAGGATTTTCTGGATGCCTGGGAAGCGAGCATAGCAAAAAATAGTGAACCAGAGCGATCAGGTTCTTCGCTTCGGGTGAAGAGGGTAAGGCGAACCTCTGATAGATACCATTAGTGGCAATTATAAAACGCCTTTTATTTTAAAGAAAAAGCTTATGTTTACTAGCAATATAGTCTATATTTACTAGGTTGTAAAAAAGCTGAGAGACCGAGTAGAAGGAGGCCGGAATTAAAGGCGGTGTGCCAAGGTCCTTTACTTAAATTGAGACCAAGCCCAACGCCGGGTAGCATGATTATGACTCAAAGTCGTCCGGGAAGAGAGTCCAGTATTGAGATTACAACTGGAAGAACTCAATCCACGACGCGTGTGCATCAATCCTTGATCCAGTCTACCCAAAGACAGTCAATTCGTGCCTACCAATCTTTAACACTGTTTCTATCCGCCAAAAAATTTTGATTAGCTGCAATGCAACTTGGTCCATTTAATTGGCTGAGAGGCACATCGGCCTGTTAGTCTGCTTCTCGGTCAAAGACGTATCGGGAGATGTCCCGAACGCCACTCTTCGGAGGACAGGGAAACCGGCGACTGGCATGCGCCCTGCATCATGCATTTTATTTGGTATGCGCAAGAGAAGAACAGCTATTAAGGAGACAAGGGGATTTGGCGAATTCAATTATCACTGGAACCGGTAGCTATATTCCGGCCTTAAAGACACCCAACGAGCAATTCCTTGGGAATGTCTTTTTTGATTCTGATAAAAAACGGCTGGAAAAACCAAACTCGGAGATTATTGAAAAATTTCAAGAGATTACTTGCATAAACGAAAGAAGGTACGTGACAGATGGATTAAGTACCTCGGACATTGCGTTTGAGGCCGCAAAGGCTGCCTTGAAGGACAACGACAGGGAGGCCCTTGATTATATTATTGTTGCCCAGAATTTCGGAGATGTGAAGCCCGGGAGTATTCGACTTGATACGGTTCCAACGATCGCTTCAAGGGTGAAACACAAGCTGGAAATAGAAAATCCTTATACCGTTGCCTATGACATCCCCTTCGGCTGTCCCGGTTGGTTGCAGGGAATGATTCAGGCCGACTACTTTATTAAGTCCGGCGATGCAAAAAAGATATTGGTTATAGGTGCCGAGACATTATCAAGGGTTTCAGATCCCCATGATATAGACAGCATGATATACGCTGACGGCGCCGGAGCGACATTGCTGGAGGCTACAGATAGGGATATTGGCATCCTGTCCCATGTCACGAGGTCGGACACCCTGGAAAATGCTTACCTGCTAACCGTCGGCAAATCATACAATCCAGAAAATAACGGTGATGATCTTTATATCAAAATGGATGGGCATGAGATATACAAGTATGCCGTGAGGACGGTCCCCGGCGTAGTGAAACAAAGCCTTGAAAAGGCCGGCCTTTCTCTGAATGACGTCAGCAAGGTCCTCATTCACCAGGCGAATCACAAGATGGATGAGGCCATTCTGAAGCGATTATTTAAGTTATACGGGGTAAGCACCATACCAGAGTATATTATGCCGATGACCATATCCTGGCTCGGGAACAGCTCCGTAGCAACGCTTCCAACCCTCCTGGATCTATTACAAAAGGGTAAACTGAACAATCACCGGCTGCATTCCGGAGATATTGCGGTGTTTGCATCCGTTGGAGCAGGGATGAATATTAACTCTATGGTTTATAAAATGCCTTAAAGAGACCGACTGAAAACGCCCATCTGCCGTTCGACAGGCTCACGGCCCTGAGTAAAGCCGAAGGGCTGCGTTACCCTCATCCCTCGTCACTGCGGCGTACTTCTATGTACGCCTCATTTCTCGGGATTTTGTCCCGCCAAGCGGCGGGAGGAGCATTTTCAGGCAGCCTCTATTGTCAAAGTTGTCGAACAGCTTCTTCAAAGGTCTCTTACGCATATCACACGTTCGATCACATCTGTCCGAATTAATGCTCGTCTTGTTGAACACTTCTCCTTGACAAATTAAGCAAACTGTAACGTAATCATGGACAAAGACGTCTTTTTTCCGGGAGTTGAAACGATGAGTCTTTCTGATTTATTGAAAAGGGACGAACCGATCTTGCTTGACGGCGCAATGGGCACTCAATTGGCAGCAGCAGGATTGCCCATGGGAGGTCAAGTCAATATGTCCAATCCGGATGGTGTTCTGGAAGTCCACAAAAAATATATCCAATGCGGATGCCATCTCCTGATCACCAATACGCTTACGATGAATAGAATCTACATTGAATCCCACAAAATCGATGTGGATGTTCGTGAAGTGAACGTGACAGGCGCCAAGCTCGCCAAAACGGCTGCTAGCGGAGATCAGTATGTGCTCGGAGACATCAGTTCTACGGGCAAGATTTTTGAGCCTTCGGGGGATCTCAAAGAATCGGAGGCCTATGAGACATTCAAAGAACAGGCCTCGATTCTGGTTGAAGGAGGGGTTGACGGATTCATAATAGAAACTATGTTCGATTTGGCTGAGGCCATCTGTGCACTCCGGGCCTGTAAAGAAGTTTCAGATTTACCGGTTATCGCATCGATTGCTTTTTCAAGTACCAAGAACGGCGGGCGAACCATGATGGGAAATTCGGCCGAAGAATGTGCAAAGCAACTGACGGATTTCGATGCGAGCGCCGTGGGAGCCAACTGCGGTGATTTGGATCCTGTCGGTGTGGCCGAAATCGTGGCAGTGATGAAAAAAAATACCTCCCTGCCTGTCGTAGCACAACCCAATGCAGGAACGCCCGAATTGGTTGGGGACGAAACCATATTCAAGATGGGTCCAGATGAATTCGCAAAAGGCGTCTTGAAATGTTTGGGCCAAGGCGCAACTCTTGTTGGTGGCTGTTGCGGCACCTCTCCAGCCCACATTTCTGCAGTTGCGGAGGCACTTAAATAAAAATCTAGCAAATTCAGCTATTTTTGACAGGATAACAGGATTAACTTGATTGTTTTTTTATCGTGTTGATCAGTTAGTTCAGATCCCTGGCCCAGATCTGGAACCAATGATGATGTTGCCAATAATCATAAACAGAATAAGCATAGCCGATAATTTTTTCGGTTGCTTTTGGTATTCCACATTATCTCGTCGCGGGATTGAGATACATTATTTGATTAACTGGATTTACATCAAATCTATCCTGTTATTCCGTCAAGTATTTTGCCGCCGGTGAGCAATAAGACTCACAAAACCGCACTCGTCATCATTCCATCCAAGGGCGTCCAACCGCCTATTCAAATCATCCGAATGAAATTGAAAGCTGAACCCGGAGTTTCTCCCCTTTTAAAAAGGTATATTGACCCAATTAATGGTATGAGACTTGGGTCGGGAAAGGAGTGAAATATGATCATAAGACACAGGGGCCAAGAACCTGAATTGGATTCAACGGTGTTTGCAGCGCCCAACGCAACACTTGTTGGTAATGTTAAGGTCAGTCCCAGATCCCGGATCATGTATGGAGCTGTAGTGGATGCCGAAGGATCGATAATCGAGGTGGGCGAATGCACCATTATTTGTGAGAACTCGGTGCTCAGGGCAACAGCGGTCGGAGATATGGACCATCCAGTTATCATCGGCGATCATGTTTTCGTGGGTCCCCATGCGACCGTTTTGGGCTGCAAAGTGGAATCCTGTGCCTACATAGCTGCCGGCGCATCCATATTGCAGGGCGCGGTAGTTCATTCGGGCGCAGTTGTGGCAGTTGGAGCGCTGGTTCATGCTAATACGGTGGTACCGGAGAATTTTTTTGTGCCTCCGAATAGCATCGCCATTGGGGACCCGGTTCGACTGCACAGCCCGGACGAAAAAGAATCTTTGGCAGAGGCCATCAAGTCGATCGGTTTTGCTACGGTCGCATTTGGTGTGGATGCTCAATGGAAGGATCAAAAACTGAGATACCAACAGATTGCCGAGATAAGATCCAAGGAGTTTGAGGCCCATTTTGAGGATGAGGTTCTTTGAAAATGCAAATTGCCTATGTGCACAAGGGAATACGATTATGAAACGGAAGATACAAAACGAGTGAGAATCATGCGGAGGAGGTTGAGATAATGCAGAAAAAGACGATTGACACTTCTGACAACCTGACGGTCGGCCTGGCCCAGATATCGCCGGTGTGGCTCAATCGAGAACAGACGCTTGCAAAAATTCTAGATTATGTTGAAAAGGCGGCGGAAGAGGGATGCCAACTCGTGGTTTTTGGCGAAGCCCTTTTGCCGGGCTATCCCTTTTGGATAGAGCTTACGAATGGGGCCCATTTTAACTCGCCCGTACAAAAAGAGATACATGCCCTTTATATGAAACAGTCCGTTCAGATTGAATCCGGGGATCTCGATTCTCTATGCAAAACGGCAGCAAATAAACGGATTAGTCTATATGTGGGTTGTATAGAACGGCCCTTAGACCGCGGGGGGCACAGCCTTTATTGTTCCCTTGTTTATATCGATCAGCAGGGGCACATTGAATCGGTTCATCGAAAACTTATGCCGACCTATGAAGAGCGTTTAACCTGGTCACCGGGTGATGGGTACGGGTTGCGCGTCCATAGATTGGGCGCTTTTACGGTGGGTGGGCTTAATTGTTGGGAAAACTGGATGCCTTTACCCCGCGCGGCACTCTATGCCCTAGGGGAAGACCTTCATATTGCCAACTGGCCTGGGGGTTTACACAACACACAGGATATTACCCGTTTCATCGCCAAAGAATCCCGGTCATTCGTTGTTTCTGTCTCCGGGTATATGAGAAAGGAGGATTTTCCTCCTGATACGCCTCATTTGGAAAAAATCCTGTTAAATTGCCCCGAAATACTTGCCAATGGCGGATCCTGTTTGGCGGGTCCTGAAGGGGAATGGATCATCGAACCCGTTATTGAACAGGAGATACTGCTTGTCGCTGAGATCGATCATAAACGCGTCCGGGAAGAACGGCAGAATTTCGATCCCGCTGGTCATTACGCCCGGCCGGATGTCACACAGCTAACGGTCAATCGACAAAGGCAAACCACATTGGAAACGATCGATTAAATGTTCACCCTAGACTCGTCGGGGATATCAATGCTAAATTGAAGCCGATATTTTTGTTAAAGGTCTTTACTAGAGGGTAGATCGTAGCTGAAGTTTATGCACATATTGATGGACTTAGAATATGAGGAACATGAAAATCAGTCCGGGGTAAGAAATGGAAGGTGGATTGGATAAGCTAGAAAGCTACATTTCCAAAGCGGTTGCTCATTATTGGATTACAAGGCAAGCACAGAAAGTAAAGCAGAGCAAACGAGGCGTGTCTGATGCTGGTTTGAGAAGCGCAGTAACTGGTGGAGCTCAAATGGACGGATTTATAGAGCTATTCCAGGAGCTGATAGTATCTGCCGGAATGAATGAGAACTATATATTTCGGAAAAAAGCCTTGGAACTACCCGGTTATTTCAGGCCTACTAAGGAATGGGATTTGTTGGTTATTAAGGATGATTTTTTAGTAGTTGCCATTGAAGCCAAATCACAGGTCGGGCCTTCATTTGGCAATAACTTCAATAACAGGACTGAAGAGGCTATGGGAAGCGCATTGGATTTATGGACGGCCTTCAGGGAAGAGGCCTTCAATGGAGGGCTTCAACCATTTCTTGGCTATTTTTTCATGCTTGAAGACTGCCCAGGCTCAAATAGGCCTGTAAGGGTTAGAGAACCTCATTTCAAGGTGTTTCCGGAATTTGTTGGAGCATCTTATATGAAACGCTATGAGTTGTTCTGTCGAAAACTTATTCTCGAACGACATTACACATCCTCTTCATTTATTGTATCGGATAGCGAAAACGGGATGGATGGCAATTTTAAAGAACCTGCAGAGGATTTAAAGTTTCTGAGATTTGCAAAATCTCTTGTTTCTCATGTAAGAGCTTTGAGATAGGGATAGATATGATTCAAACCTATCAGAGGTTGATAAACGGGGATGCGAGGGAGTTATTTTTCCTCGAAGATGAATCAATTCATCTTGTAGTTACATCACCACCCTACTGGAATCTTAAGCGCTATAACGAAAATCCAGATCAGCTGGGACATATAGATGACTATGAACATTTCTTAGCTGAGATAGAAAAGGTCTGGCGAGAGGTTTTTAGAATTCTGGTCCCTGGCGGAAGGTTAGTCTGTGTAGTCGGGGATGTGTGTGTTTCAAGAAGAAAGTTTGGCCGTCATTTAGTTTTCCCCTTGCATGCAGATATCTGTGTTCTCTGCAGAAAGATCGGGTTTGATAATCTCAATCCCATCATCTGGCACAAAATCGCAAATGCAAGTTTTGAGGTTTCTAATGGCTCAAAGTTTTTAGGAAAGCCCTATGAGCCAAATGCTATTATCAAAAACGATATGGAATTTATTTTGATGCAACGAAAACCGGGAGGTTATCGCAAACCAACCCAGGAACAGAGAAAGCAAAGCAAGATCGAAAAAAAGGATTTCGATGCATGGTTTAGGCAGATTTGGAATATCCCCGGTGCTTCTACAAAGAAACATCCCGCGCCCTTTCCCTCTGAGCTGGCAACCCGCCTGATTAGGATGTTTTCTTTTCAGGGAGATACAGTATTGGACCCTTTTTGCGGCTCAGGTACAACAATGATAGCCGCTCTAAGGTACGGTAGAAATGGCATTGGAATAGACATTGAGACCGACTACTGCCGAATGGCAGCCCGCAATTTAAAAGCAGAGAGCAGCAACTTATTCCTCAAAACGGAACTGATATTTGAGAAAATGATCACTGATCGGGTCGGTCAAATGCGGGTTTGCGAAGATCCAGCTCTCTATCGGGTTAGGTCAGCGAGAAAGATTTTGAAATAGTTTTTCTTACCCCGCCTTGACGCGCACCTCCAGGTTCATAACTTCATTTTATAATAGCGCAACAACGCCATGATTCATGAGGAGGCTATATGATTAGGGAGCGTAGAATATGTCTAGCGTATTGATTACGGGCAGCAACAGGGGGTTGGGACTTGAGTGGGTAAGGCAGTATGCTTCGGAGGGATGGCGGATCCATGCGACGTGCCGGCATCCACGGGAGGCAGAGGACCTCCATGATCTTGCAGAAGAGCACCCGACTATCAACATCCATAGGCTGGATGTCACGAATCGAGATGAAGTTCACAGCGTCGCAGTCGAGTTGCAGAACGAATCTCTGGATTTGCTCATCAACAATGCAGGCGTATATCTTGAGAAATACGAGCCCATGGGTTTAGGGCGTTTTCGTTACGATGATTGGGCTTATACGTTCGATGTCAATACCATGGGTGCCGTTCGGCTTACGGAGGCGTTTCAGGAACATCTGTCCCGAAGAGAGAATCCTCTGGTAACAACGATAAGCACCCACATGGCCAGCATTGCGGAGATAGAAACCCCTGACGCCTATTACTACAGATCAAGCAAGGCGGCCCTCAACGCCGTCATGAAAGGCCTATCCATTGAGCTCAAACCCCAGGGGATCGGTCTGCTCCTACTCCATCCGGGCTGGGTAAGAACGAGAATGGGCGGCACCGGCACCAATCTCATGCCGCCGGAAAGCGTGGCTGGCATGCGATCCTTGATCGAGCAATTCACCATGGAGGATACCGGGCGTTTTCTTCGGTATGATGGTGTGGAAATACCATGGTAACAACGAGACCTTTGAAAAACGCCCTCTTTTGCCCAATCTCTGCTTCAGATTCGAATTTTAATCCTCAAAATACTACATGTATTCCTGTGGTTAAAATCCTCATCGACCTTGACCTTGGACAAAATCGAACATTTTTCAAAGGCCTCACAACCTTCTGCCCTTTTCATAACTCGCAAGTGAGGTAGCAATAGCGGCCACGCTACCCGTCCAGCAGGGAACAATCCACCGAAGAAGACCAGGATGCAGGAAGTTTTCGACAGGATGAACAGGATCAACAGGATTTATATCCTGAAGATCCTGTCAATCCTGTCTAAAAAGGGGTTACTATTTTATCCAGCGAGGTACCTTAAATGTTGAACCCGGATAGGGCGTAAGCGGCGGATCGGTGTAAATCGGCTGCAGTTCCCCGCCTTGCACCTGGTAGTGAACCACGGGTGCGGCCGATTGTGCGCGAAGGACATTTTCCTTGTCCCATTTGATCAGGCCGAGTTCACCTTCATAACCCTTTTCCTGGATATATTTGTTGACGGCCTTGAAGTCATAGGCATCGCCCACTTTTACAACCGCATTGGCCCAAGCCTTTACAGCGGTGTAGGCAATCCAGGAGCCGGCCGGGACCTGATGTTTATAGAGTCGGATGAACTTGTCATTCCATGCCTGGGCCTTGGCGTTGGGGGCTTTTGGTCCGGGTAGACCGCTGGGCATCTCACCGACAATACCGTCGGCTTGTGTCCCCAGGGCCTCAACCACTTCTCGAGGCGTAATGCCCCAGCCCAAGCTCAGGATCGAGTTGGTGGGTTTTTTGAGAAACTGTTGAACAAAAGTGATATTTTCCTGGCCGCTGGGGATCTCGATATGGATAAGCGCCGGTTTGATCCTTCGGATCCGAGTCAAAATGGTGCCCCACTCGTTGGTCCCGAAAGGCACGGTTTCCCGTTTGGCCACTTTCCAACCCTTATTACCGAAATTTTTGACTAGGGTATCGCCCACTTCAACGCCCCAGGAATCATCTGTATTGATGATCACGGCCTTTTTATTGGGGTATTCATAGGGGAGAGCCATCAACGTCCGAAACATGCTTTTGGCCTGCTCGACTCCCACATCAGTGGTCTGGTAGATGTTGTAATATTTTTTGGGATCCTCCTTAAAAACATCTACGGCCGCCTGGGAACCATCGTCAGCAAAAAAAGGTGCGTCATATTTGCCGTAGGCGCGGACATCCTGGCCCCATCCGGCCCAACCGGCATGAACCGCCGCAACATTCTTTTGACCACACAGATAATCGGCCGCTTGCATGACCACTTCCGGAGCATACTCTTTGGAATCGAAACGGAGAATCTTAAGCTGTTTGCCCAGCAACCCGCCCGATTCGTTGATTTCGTCAATGGCCATTTTGATGCCCTTAAAATAGTCTTCTCCAGAGCCTGCAGCCCAACCGGTCTCGGGTATAGGAACTCCGACCGGGATCGTCCCTGCTGCCATGGCCCAGGGCGCAAAAAGCAAAGAGAACATTAGTACCCATGTAACCAGACTGATTTTTTTCATGCTTCACCTCCCATTTTAATTAGTTAAAGCTGGTTTGAGTATCGATAGGATACCCCCTGCCAATTATAGAACTCGCTGAGCAAACGAGATTAAAGGGAATGAAATTCAGAGTTTTGATGCTTCTGCCTTACCGGGCGACGTTTTTAGAAACAATCCCATGACGCCCTTTGGAAGCGTCAATACCAAAATCACCGCCAACGCGCCCATGATGACGTCGCGATAGACGCCCAGCGGATTCATAAGTTCTCCAGCCGTTACAACGAAAAAGGCGCCCAGGATGACGCCGGGGAACTGGCCGAGACCGCCCACCAAAATCATGACCATCAGCGTACCAAACAACATCATACTCACCATGCGAACCGAGAGCACACCAACGAAATGACCGTAGTATGCCCCGATGAGACCGGTCAGAAAAGAGGTCAGGGCAAAAACCATCAGTTTGTATTTAAAAGCGCTGACGCCCAAACTCATAGAGAAATCCTGGGAATCCTTTAGCGCAAGAAAGGCCGTACCCCAGTAGGATTTAATCACAAACATGATAATGAGAGCGCAAGTCAGGGATAATATAAGAGTCAGATAGAAGGTGGGAACCAAATTGGCGGAACTGAACGTATAGCCGAAAATTTTGAGGGGCGGAATGGTCAGGAGGCCAATGTAGCCGCCCGTTCCCAGAGCGATACCGATTTCGCTTCTTAGCAGCGGCTCCAGAGCCATATGCACGCCAAAGGTCACCAGCGCAATGTAGGGTCCGGCTAGTTTTAGGCAAGGCAGCCCCACGAGGATACCCATACCCGCCGTAAAGACGCCGGCTATCAGGATGGCCAAAACCGGAGTCACATGATGATCGATGGCGAGAATACCGGAACAATAGGCGCCGATGACGAAAAAGGCGACCTGTCCAAAAGAGAAGATGCCGGCAAATCCCATGATGACATCCCAGCAGGAGGCCACCACAGCCCAAATCAGACACATAATCAGAATATTCATGACAAAAGGGATGTTGCCCACGAAAAGGGGCATTATCGCCATGACCCCATAGGCAATCCCGATAATCGTGGCCATGCGTTTTAAACTCATACCCTATTCGCCTCTTCCCATCAGACCTTGGGGCCGCAGCGCCAAGGTCGCTAAAAGTATAATAAAAATAGCAATCATCTTATAGCTCAAGCCGAACATCCAGCCCACAAAGGCCTCCACCATGCCGATAATAAAGGCGGCATAAAGGCCTCCGCGGATCGACCCCATACCTCCAAGGGCAGTACAGACCCATGCCAAGATCATGATAGTAGCGCCTGAATTTGGATTAATAAACCATTTTTGGCTGAGTAGAATTCCGCCGAAGCCCACCATGGCCGTTGAGATGGCAAAGGTGGACGCAAAAATGCGCTCCTTGGGAATACCCACGATTTTGGCCCCTTCCGGATTCTGGGACACGGCCCGTACGGCCAGGCCGATGCGGGTATTGTTGAGCAACCAACCAAAAGCCAGGATGCCGCCGATGGACAGGAAGAAGATCATGATGTCTTGGTAACTGAACACCAGTTCGCGGATTTCAAAGGTCCCTTCTATGATAGGGGGCAAGGATTTCATGCGGCCGCCGAATATGACCCCATACAGGCTGACCAGAAAAAGCCCGAGGCCCAGGGTCAACAACATGACCTTCATTTCCCAGTCTTCATGCTTTCTCAAGGGGGCTATCAAGGCCTTTTCCAAACCATAGCCCACGGCAAACATGAGAGGCGTCACGATGATGAAGATCGCTACGTAACCGCCTATCTTAACGCCCATTGCGACGATGAGTATCCAAGCGAAATATCCGCCCATGTTATAAAACTCTCCATAGGCAAAATTAAAGGCCTTCGTAACGCCGTAGACCAGCGTCATGCCGACGGCCATCAGGGCATAGACCGACCCGTTGGTCAGACCGCTGATGATGACATCGACGATCTCATACATTAATAGGAGAGTGTCTTCACTAAAAGCCATGGTGTTTTCGCTCCGCTTATTGGGAGTCTTAAGAGAATATTATAGAGTTTATGCTAAATTCTTAAGACAATTATGATGTCTGCGAGACGAAACCTGATGCCGGATGCTAGTTACTGGATGCTGGATAATAATGAGATTATTTTATCTAGTATCGAGTATCCAGTATCGATTCGCATCAAGTCATGAATTATACAACGCTCCAACTCGGCAATTTGAAGAAGAGATTCGCAACAATACTCATTCGTCTCCGGCCTTACATGCCCAAAAAGATCTCTTTCAGGTGCTCGTTGCTCAAAGCCTCATCTTTGCTGCCTTCAAAAGAAATACGTCCCTCTTCCATGACATAAATCCTGTCGGCCAGTTCGGTGATTTGAGGGATGTTTTGCTCCACCAAAAAGATGGTTTTGCCTTGCTTGTTGATTTTCTTGACGGTTCTGAATACCTCCAGCCTCAAACTGGGCTGAAGTCCCAGGGAGGGTTCGTCGATGCAGAGAAAATCGGCATTGGACATGAGTCCTCTCGCTATGGCCAGCATCTTGGCTTCACCGCCGCTCATGGTGGAGGCAAGCTGTTTTTTGCGATAAGCGAGTATGGGAAATAGCCCAAACACCCTTTCAAGGTTATTGTTCTCCTCGGCGCGGGCATTTCTTGAATAGGCGCCCAGTTTCAGGTTTTCAAGGACCGTCATGTAGGGAAAAAGCTCGCGGTTTTCTGCAATATAAATGAGGCCCATGTTGACGATCTTTTCAGCTCGGAGGCCGCTAATGTTCTGATCCTTGTAGGTGATCCGGCCCCTGGTTTTGTCGACCAGCCCGCAGATGGATTTCAAAAGGGTGCTTTTGCCGTGGCCGTTGGGTCCCAGCAAGACCACCACCTCGCCCGGATTTATAGATACGGAGACATCTCGCAACACATGGGATTGTCCGTAATAGGTATTCAGGTTAGTCACATTCAGCATCGGGTTCACCCAGATAACATTCGATAACCCTGGGATCATTGACAACCTTTACCGGCTCGTCGCAGCATATTTTGCGGCCGGAATCAATGATCAACAGCGTTTCGGTAAGCTCTGTGAGCACCTTCATGAAGTGCTCGATGATAACGATGGTAATCTTTAGATCCTGGTTGATTTTGCGGACCAACTCCATGAGGTTGTTTATCTCCTTGGCATTACAGCCGGCCATGGGTTCATCGAGCATGAGGATCTTGGGTTTGGTGGCGAGTGCCGCACCGATCATTAGCTTTTTTTTCCCTAGTAAGTTGAGAAGTCCGGTCTTGATAGAACGTTCTTTTTCAAGGTCGACAAAACGGAGAATTTCATTGACATGGGCATGATCGAGTCCACCCGGGGCTCCGAAGCGGCTGCCTACAGATATGCTTTTATGTACACTCAGGCTGGGAAAGGTTTGGGGAATCTGAAAGGTTCGAGCAATACCGGCTTTGGCAATTCGGTAGGGCGGTAGACCGGTGATATCCCGGCCGTCAAACTCGATCATACCCTCGAAAGGATAAAAACCGGTGATCAGGTTGTAGACGGTGGATTTACCTGCTCCGTTGGGCCCGGCGATGCCGAATACCTGTCCTTCTTGCACCTCAAAACTGAGATCGTTCACCGCCGTGAGCGCCCCAAACCGTTTTGTGATATTGACGGCTTTGAGCATAGAGATCCTCTTGATTTCTTTCAATCGCAAGAACGGGTTCTAATATTAGTGCTTTAAAGGACTGAAGGGGGGTGAATTGTAATAAATGAAATCCCAGTTGGCAATAGAGATGTCACTTTCCAGGGCATTAAACACGCTGTTTACCAATAATATCCTCCTCTCGACAATGGGGAGTGAAGCTGTGTATTTGCCAGTTTTTCATTAGGTTCAGAAAAGAGATTAAAGGCGTTGATATCTGGTCTCCTTACATCAGAGAAACCTAACAAAATCTTTACACAATTCTTACACGATGCTAACTTGTTGACAATACTTTCTATTTCAAACAAATAGAGGAGAAGAAAATCAAAAGATTGGTATGGCTAAAGAACGTATACTCGTAGTGGACGATGAAGAAGACATCTTGGAATTGGTGAGATTTAATCTGGCCAAGGAAGGTTACCCTATTACCTGCGCAACAACCGGGGAGAAGACCTTGGATTTGGCACGGGCCGATGCCCCTGAACTTATTGTCCTGGATCTCATGCTACCTGGCATTGATGGGCTGGAAGTGGCAAGGGTCCTTAAAAACGATTCAAAAACCAAAGAAATCCCTATCATTATGTTGACGGCCAAGGGTGAGGAAGCCGATATTGTAACAGGGCTCGAACTGGGGGCGGATGATTATATCACCAAACCCTTTAGCCCGAGGGTGCTGGTAGCAAGGGTAAGGGCCGTATTGCGAAGGCAAGTCAAAGAATCCACTGAAGATGATTCTGTTATCAGAATCCATGATTTGGTTATTCATCCGGGCCGACATGAAGTGCATGTAAACAGCGAGGTAGTGGATTTGACCTACACGGAGTTTGCCATTCTGCGATATCTTGCGAAACGACCCGGATGGGTTTTTACTCGTACTCAGATTGTCGATGCCGTGCGGGGTGATGACTATCCGGTCACGGATCGCTCAGTAGACGTCCAGATTGTGGGGCTTAGAAAAAAGCTCGGTTCTTCAGGGCAGTATATTGAAACTGTTCGAGGAGTAGGATATCGGTTTAAGGAATAGCGCATCTATGGCAAAGAAGAAACGTTTACTCTGGCAGCTCTATCCATCCTATCTTCTTATCACGATTATATCCCTTCTAGCCGCAACCTGGTTTGCGTCCAGATCCCTCAAACAATCCATTCTTGATCAAAGCGCCACGGACCTGGAAGCCAGGGCCCGTCTTCTTGAAAGGCAGATCGTCCGATACCTTCGGCCATTAGATCAGGTAGGCATGGATCGCTTTTGTAAAGAGATCGGCCAACGTGCCTCAACTCGAATCACTGTGATTCTGCCATCAGGCAAGGTAATAGGCGATTCAATTGAAAACCCGAATAAAATGGACAATCACGCGGATCGCCCCGAGGTGATCGATGCCCTCAATAAGGACAAAGGTGTATCCACGAGATTCAGTCGAACTCTGCAAAAGAATATGATGTACGTCGGACTGGCTGTCAAAAAGGAGGGGGATATTCATTCTGTGGTCAGGACATCCATACCTCTTACGGTCATCGATGAGGCCATGAAGAATATTGAGGCAAAAATCGCGGTAGGCGGGCTACTTATTGCGGTTCTTGCGGCCATTATCGGCCTATATGTGTCGAGGCGAATAAGTCGACCCCTCGAGGAGATGAAAGAGGGCGCAGAGCAGTTTGCCAAGGGGGATTTGGGTCACCGTTTGTCGGTGCCGGGTACCGAAGAGATGGGACTATTGGCGAAAGCCATGAATCAGATGGCCGCTCAACTGGATGATCGGGTCAAGACCGTTATTCGGCAACGTAATGAATTGGAAGCCGTTCTTTCGAGCATGGTCGAAGGGGTTATGGCAGTGGATATGGAGGAACGGGTCATTAGTATGAATCAGTCGGCCTCTAATATCTTTGATTGCGATCCCTCCGTCGTAGAGGGAAAGAGTATTCAAGAGGTCGCAAGAAACACAGAAGCGCAGCAGTTCATAAAAAGAGCGCTTTCAAGCAGGGACCTCGTAGAAAGAGATATCACGGTCTACGCTGAAGGAGAGAGGATACTGAGCTGTCATGGATCCAGCCTTCGAGATGAGAAGGGCACAAAGATCGGTGCACTCATCGTATTGAATGATGTGACGCATCTAAAGAGGCTTGAAAACATCCGCCGTGACTTTGTTGCCAATGTGTCCCACGAAATCAAGACGCCCATAACGGCCATTAAGGGCTTTGCAGAGACCCTCCGAGAAGGCGCAGCAAAGGATCCTGAAGATTCGGAACGATTCCTGGGTATTATTGACAAACACGTCACTCGTCTGGAGGCGATCGTAGAAGATCTCCTCAACCTATCAAGGATTGAAGAACAGGCTGAAAAGGAAGAGATTGAACTTGTCGAGAGCAACATCAGGAAAGTTCTCGAATCGGCGATTAAATTTTGTGAACACAAGTCCGAGGAAAAGCAAATCGAAGTCACGCTCGACTGCAGCGAAAACCTCAGGGCCAGAATCAACTCTCCTCTCATAGAACAGGCTTTAGTAAATCTTCTGGATAACGCCATTAAATATAGCGATACAAAAAGCCCGATTCACGTGAATGCGGTTTCAAAGGATTCGGAGATTGTTATTTTTTTTCAAGATCAGGGCATTGGCATACACAAGGAGCATTTACCCCGGCTCTTTGAACGCTTCTATCGGGTCGACAAGGCTCGAAGCCGCAAGATCGGCGGCACGGGATTGGGGCTCGCCATCGTGAAACATATCGTACAGGCCCATAAAGGCAGGGTGTCTGTCAAAAGTTCCCCCGGGAACGGAAGTGTCTTTTCCATCTACCTTCCTGCAAAAGATGCGGAGGCAACCGCGGCCGAACAGGCTAACCCTTAGGACGGATACTGGACCCTGTCCTGACTCTTCGTTTAAAGCAGAACAGGACGAGTGCGGTTGGGACACGAAGTGGCAAGCTCATTCTATAAGGAAATTTACCGGACCGTAATTTGCTATTGACTTTTTGGGGATTTTGATTAATAAGAATTGGTGAATTTGAGGTAAATATGAATTGTATTGATTTTGTATGAATTGATATTTATGCCGCCTTGGCGTATTGAAAGGGTCAAGAATGGCTTAGGTTCACATAGAAACCCCGTTTCTCAAAATGAGAGCGGGGTTTTTTTTCAGAACTGCTGGAGGAGGTCACGAGGTTAAATTGATAATTGATGGGAAGGAGGTGAGTTTTCGGTAGGATTTTTAGATATTTACCTGTTAAACCTTTAACCAAATGAAAGGAGGGATCATGGCGGCTTTATTAATTATGATTATAGCGTTTGCCGGATACATCATCATGTACAGGCTTTACGGCCAATATATTGGCCGTAAGATATTCATGTTATCCGGTGCCTGCAAGACCCCGGCCTGTGAGTATGAGGACGGGATCGATTACGTGCCGACCAAAAAGGAGGTGATCTTTGGTCACCACTTCACATCCATTGCGGGAACAGGCCCTATCGTAGGACCCGCAATCGCCATCATATGGGGCTGGGTTCCGGCACTCATATGGGTTTTCGTCGGCAGTATTGTGATGGGCGCTGTACATGATTTTGGGGCCTTAATCATCTCCATGAGAAATCAGGGAAAATCGATTTCAGAATACACGGCCAAATACATCAACGACCGAACCAAGGTTTTCTTTTTCCTCATCGTCTTCTTAGAGCTGTGGATCGTTATTGCTATCTTTGGACTCGTCATCGCCGTTGTCTTCAGTATGTATCCGGCATCGGTCCTACCCGTTTGGCTTGAAATCCCCATTGCGGTCTATCTGGGTTACCTGATCTACAAGAAGGGCAAAAACATCATGACATGGTCCATCATTGCCGTCCTCGTCATGTATGCTACCATGATCATCGGTTATTATGTCCCGATCAAGATGCCTGCAATAGCGGGAATTCCTCCGACCGGCGTATGGACCATTCTCCTCTTGACCTATGCCTTCATCGCTTCTGTCCTGCCAGTGACTACATTGCTTCAGCCTCGTGATTTTATCAATTCGCATCAGTTGGTTATTGCATTGGGGCTTTTGGTTTTGGGGGTTTTGTTCGCTGCCTTTAGCGGCAAGCTTGTAATTGTTGCCCCAGCCATACAAATGAGTCCAGCCAAAGCGCCGCCCATGTGGCCCTTCCTGTTCATCACCATTGCATGCGGTGCGATTTCCGGATTTCACTCCTTGGTCTCATCGGGAACTTCTGCGAAACAGGTACGTGACGAAACGGACTCCCTGTTTGTGGGCTATGGATCCATGTTGATGGAAGGCACCCTGGCGACGTTGGTCATTATTGCTGTGGCCGCGGGAATCGGCATGGGCTATACCACGAAGGCAGGTGAAGTCTTGACGGGGGTCGCGGCTTGGACAACCCACTACTCCACATGGGCCGCCGCCGCAGGTCTGGGTTCCAAGGTTAGTGCTTTTGTGGACGGCTCTGCGAACATGCTGGGTGCCGTGGGTATTCCCAAGGGCGTTGCGTTGGTCATTATGGGCGTTTTTGTGGCCTCCTTCGCTGCTACCACACTCGATACCGCCACGAGAATTCAGCGCTACGTCATCTCAGAACTCTTCGGCGGTTTGAAGATCACCGCCCTGGCCAACCGTTATACGGCTACCGTCGTGGCAGTTGGAAGCGCCCTTATACTGGCTTTCGCCACGGGTGCCGGTGGGAAGGGGGCTCTTACGCTATGGCCGTTGTTTGGTGCAACCAACCAGACGCTGGCCGCCCTGGCCTTGATCATCATTACGCTTTACCTTGAAAGGCAGGGTGGTCTGAAATGGCTGATTTCCGGCATCCCCGCGGTCTTTATGGCCATCATGACCATCTGGGCCGTGATTATGAATCAGGTCAAATTTCTTGGCGCAAACAAAATGCTGTTAACGATCATCAATATCTGTATACTCGTTATTGCGCTCTGGATTGTAATCGAAGGCGTGACCAAATTCTTTAAACTCTTCGGCAAGCCGCCTCCGCCGGAACCTGAGCTCGCATCCACATAAAGCCAAAGGGACAAGCGGAAGTATCGCGAAACGCGTTACTTCCGTTTCCCTAAGGAAAAACGCTAACGTTTCTTAAAATTTGAGTGTTCAAAGCCGGCGACTGCAAAGGAAACATGCTGCATGGCTACAGCCGGCTTTTTACTTTTGCATAGGACGGGCAAAACCGAATTAATATCAACCACCCCGAAAGCTTTCTGAATGGTTAATGCGTTAAGAAAAACCTATTTTATTCTTTTAGTTCCAGCAATCCTAGGCCTCGTCTTAATCTATCTGGCAAAGGCTCTAAGTCTTATTTCCGTTGGCCATACCGGCAGCTTGAGATTTCTAGGTCCTCTGGTTTTTGTAGCATCCGTATCCTCCGCCGTTGCCGTGCCTATTTTTTTTCGAACACTGTTTGCCCATAAAGTGCGCGACAAAAAATACGTCCCGCAAGATGATTTGATCAAGTTCGAGCGCCATTTGATCTCCATCTCACTGGCTACGCCCTATCTTATGATACCTGCGTTGCTGTTCGAAATTCCCCGCTTCTACTTTGGAGGCACATTCCTGATGGCACTCTATGCGGCATACTATTTTTATCCTTCAGAGAGGAGGATACAGTTTGAGCGAAGGATTTTTCGGGCCGAGTGATTTTCATTTGAGGTAAGTTTTCAAGCCCATGTCATTCATCAGATCCATTATAGATAAGGTATCTTCCTTGTGGAAGATCTCCGAAGAAGTGGCGCGCGGCAAGGCCGTTGACACCATTGAGCACGAAGTTGAAGAGATGGAAAACATCTTTGGCGTCCTTGTCCTCGGCTCTTTTGTGGGTATGCCCTCCCCCCCCATGCAGATATCCCTGGACCTTATGCCTTTTATGGAAAAGGAGTTGATTTTGATGATGGAAAAAGTGGATACCGCACATGAGCCAATATCACAGCTTTTTTCGGTGCTGGATGTGGGCTGAAATGAATCAAGCAATAAATATTTTTTTTATGGGTAAAGGGGGTGTAGGGAAATCTACGTCCGCCTCACTCACCTCGGTCTATCTCGCACAACAGGGCTTTAAGGTGCTCATAGCTTCTCTCGATCCTGCGCACAACCAAGCAGACATTTTTAAAAAAGGGCTTTCAGGTAAACCGACCGAGGTTGCCAGCAACTTATTCGCTTTAGAAGTTGATCAGGACTTTTGGATCAAGAAGTATCTGAAAGGGGTTCACGATCAAATCAACAGAACCTATTCTTATCTAACCGCTTTTAATCTGGACAAGTATTTTAAGGTGATCAAACATTCTCCCGGCCTGGAAGAACATGCCTTGATATTGGCCTTCAACAAAATCTCTGAAGAATATGATCAGAATGATTTCCTCGTTTTTGATATGCCCCCTACCGCCCTGGCGCTCAAGTTTTTCAGCCTTCCCATGCTCTCACTGATCTGGATCGAGAACCTCCTGGAATTGAGACGCGAAATTATCAAAAAGAGAGAGCTGATAACCAAAATAAAACTCCTGAAAAAAGAGATCGAAAGAGACAAGGTTTTAAAAAAAATTATCGAATTAAAAGGGGACTATGAGAACCTCAAGAGCACTTTTGAGAGCAAGGAGCGTACTCAAGTCAACCTGGTTCTTAATCCTGATCAGTTATCCTTTGCCGAATCCCTACGAATTATGAAGGGATTGAAGGATATAGATATCTCCCTCAATCAGATCATTTACAACAAGATGCAACCGGATTCATCATGCGTAGAAATTGACCAAACCTTTGAAAACATTCCCAGGCTTAACTTTCCCTACTCTGAGGTTCCTTTATTGGGCATAGATACTTTGCAGGGTTTCTTAAAGGCCAACGAAGACTTGCTCGCCAAACATTATGACGTTTGCATCAAAACCGCTTAATCCACCCTCTGCTCAGCCCATTTGACACAAGTTAACAAGATGGAAAACGAATCCCGATCCGGTGGTTGCTTTTGTGGGAACACCCCCAATCCCAAGGACGGTGTCCGTCGAGCGATTCCAGCGAAAATGAATTACTGAGGTGCAGGAAATAGGGGGTGAAGGAGGATGAAGGAGGATGAGGGAAGAAGGCGGAAGATATCAGACCACTTCAATGGCTAGGTCCGGAAACTCTTTCTGAAAAGCGTCCTTAAGCGAGTTTATAGTTCCAGAGATAAGCAGGCCCTGCAAAACGGTGCAACAATATTTGTGGTTCGTCTTCAGATTCCCAAAAAATACAATCAGTTTCTTACTATTTTCGCTGTAGCGAACGCGTTGAACCAGCCCCAATTGAGCGATGGACGCACCGGTTTCCGGTTCTTTGACCGTATCCAGAACCCGATCTATTTTTTCTTTCATGATTGAATCCATATTTCACGATAGGAATTGGCGACCGTATTGTCAAGCCAACACTCTCTCCCCAACATAACTTTGCACCACTCCGGCCTCAAAAAAATCCAATCCAATTCTAACAGCCTCCTAATAAGCATCTAATAATCTGACTTCACACTTTATTGCAGAAATTCAGCGTATTTGCTGATGAGGCTATAAGTCTTCTCAAAAAGAGATCCTATGAAATGGAGGTGATAATGACTGTCCCTAACCGATTATTAATTCCTATTTAACAGAAACCTAACAATTGATGTTCATAATTTTAAATTCTTGAAAACTGGGAGGAAATAGAATGAAAAGAAGATTTGCGACTCTTATTACACTGATCTTGACTTGTTTTATGATTTTGACGCCGGCCTGGGCAGGCAACATTGTTATCAAAGGTTCTACAACGGTTCTTCCAATAGCCCAAAAAGTTGCGGAGGCCTATATGAAACAGCATCCCGATGTGAAAATATCCATCTCCGGCGGCGGGTCCGGCAATGGGATCAAGGCCTTGATCGACGGATCTACGAATATTGCCGACAGCAGCCGCTTTATCAAACCCAAGGAAGTGAAACTTGCAGTGGAAAGAGGTGTATACCCGGTACCTTTTGCCGTGGCCTACGATTGCATCGTGCCTGTGGTGCATCCCGATAATCCTTTGAAAGATATTACCATGGACCAACTGAAGGCCATCTATCAAGGCAAGATCAAAAAATGGAAAGAGATTGGCGGATTGGACAACCCCATTGTGGTTATCTCCAGGGATACATCTTCAGGCACCTATGAAGTGTGGCACAAGAAGGTGTTGAAAAAGAAAAGGGTCTTTCCCGGGGCACTCCTGCAGGCTTCAAACGGCGCAATTGTACAGGCGGTCTCCAAAAACAAATATGCCATTGGTTACGTCGGAATCGGCTATTTGGACAAAAGCGTGAAGGCCCTTACCGTGAATGGGATAGAGGGGTCTGAAGAGACGACTCTGAACGGGACATTTCCCATAAGCCGGCCTTTGTACATGTTTACACCTGGCTGGCCTAAGGGCGAAACGCTTAAGTTCATCAATTTTGTCATCAACCCTGAGAAAGGGCAGAAATACATCAAGGCCGCGGGCTTTGTACCATTGTATTGATTAATCTCATGAGGCACCAAGTCGGAGAAAATATGCAAGTTTTTTCCAAAAAGAATGGCTGAGGAAAACCTGTGAAAAAGGACTATGAGAGCGGGAAGAATCGCTTGAAGAAGGAGCGGGCCATCCGCGCCTTCTTTTTTATTGTTGCGCTCGCCTCCATAACCACACTGGGTCTGATCGTTCTCTTTCTATTTATGGAGGGCATACCTATCTTCTCCAAAGTATCCATAAATGGCTTTATCTTTGGCGAGTACTGGTATCCAACGGACGATCCCGCGGATTTCGGCATCTTCCCTTTGATCGTCGCATCATTGGCCGTCACGGGAGTCGCCTCTTTGATTTCGATTCCCCTCGGCGTCTTAACCGCACTTTACCTCGCAGAGGTGGCAACAGCCCAGGTGCGAGAATGGGTCAAGCCGATCGTAGAACTCCTGGCAGCACTTCCGTCCGTGGTGATCGGCTTTTTCGGAATGGTGGTTGTTGCGCCCTTTCTTCAAGAGACCTTCGATCTCCCAACGGGCCTCAATCTCTTCAATGCGGGATTGATGCTGGCCTTTATGTCCGTTCCAACCATTACAAGCATCTCCGAAGATGCCATATTCAGTGTGCCTAAAGAACTTAAAGAGGCTTCCCTCGCTTTGGGGGCAACCCATTGGGAAACCATTTGGCGAGTCATTATACCGGCCTCCATTTCCGGAGTCTCGACGGCCGTTATTCTGGGTATGTCAAGAGCCATTGGTGAGACCATGGTGGTGCTCATGGTAGCAGGAGGCGCGGCCATGGTGCCAGGCGCCCTGTTCGATCCTGTAAGGCCAATGCCCGCGAGCATTGCGGCGGAAATGGCAGAAGCCCCTTTTCGAGGTGATCACTACTATGCGCTTTTTGCTACGGGAATCGTGTTATTCATTTTTACGCTGCTATTCAATCTGGTTGCCGATTGGGTTGCCAATAAATACAGACAAGTGGGAGCAGCGACATTGTGATGACAAGTATCACCAAGCCATATCCAGGCAGCGCCGCCGCTGTTGAGCCAATTGAAACCCCAGGCAGCATTGAAAAAGGGACTGGATCATTGCGCGAAATTACTAAAACAAGGGGAATCCGGATATTCTCCCAAGGGGCTATGTTCGGGCTCTTCAGGGTTTCGGCAGCCATTAACGGCGTTGCGCTCCTCATTATTGTCTATTTTCTGGTTACAAGGGGCTGGCGCGCCATCAGTTGGACATTCCTCACGCAAGCACCCATGGATTCCATGACCAAAGGGGGCATCCTGCCCTGTATCGTCGGAACGCTATGTCTGAGCCTGGGTGCTATTGCCATAGCCCTTCCCATCGGCGTTGCCTCAGCCATTTACCTGCATGAATACGCAAAACCGGGAAAAGCAGTGCGTATCATACGGTTGGGAATTAATAACCTGGCCGGCGTCCCCTCAGTGGTTTTCGGACTTTTCGGTCTGGCGTTTTTCGTGGTCTATTTAAAAATGGGTGTGAGCATCCTGGCGGGTGCCTTGACTCTGGGGGCACTCACCTTGCCGGTAATCATTGGTTCTGCGGAGGAGGCCTTAAAAGCCGTTCCCGATACCTACCGCGAGACATCGCTGGGCTTAGGGGCAACAAAGTGGCAGACAATCTATTGTGTTGTGCTCCCGGCGGCCTTGCCTGGCATCCTTACGGGGGCCATTCTGGGGATCAGTCGAGCGGCCGGTGAAACTGCGCCCATTATGTTTACGGCTGCTGTGTTCTTCACGCCTTCTTTGCCCTCATCCCTATTCGATGAAATCATGGCTCTTCCTTATCATATTTACGTCCTGGCGACGGCCGGCACGGAGATCGAAGCGACCCGGCACCTGCAGTATGGCACAGCACTCGTACTGATCGTGCTCGTATTGGGATTGAACCTCGTGGCTATTGTGTATCGTTCCCACCTGCGAAAACGGGTCTAAAAAAGGTTCAGGGTTCAAAGGTTCAAGGTTGAAGAGAGGAGCGGTGAAGATCGAACGGTTTGAAGACATTAAAGACCAACCCGGAGTCCATAACCCGATTATCGACATAAGGATTATGAAATGAATCAAGCACCAGTCATGACAACAAATTCACTGAACTTCCATTATGGCGATTTCAAGGCCCTCCATGATATTTCTCTGGATTTTCACACCAATCAGGTAACGGCTCTCATCGGTCCTTCGGGATGTGGAAAAAGCACACTCCTGCGCTGCCTAAACAGGATGAATGATCTCATTCCCTACAGCCGTGTTGAGGGAGGGGTCATGCTGGATGGCGAGGATGTATACCATCCTAAGGTCGATGTCGTCGCGCTTCGCCGCAGGATCGGTATGGTTTTTCAGAAACCCAATCCTTTCCCGAAGACGGTATTTGAAAATGTAGCCTACGGTCTGCGGGTCAATGGCGTTAAGGATAAATCATTAATTTCAAAACAGGTGGGCCAGAGTCTAAAGCGTGCAGCCCTTTGGGACGAGGTTGAGGACAGACTTCATGAATCCGCTTTGGGTCTTTCAGGGGGACAACAACAGCGGCTCTGCATAGCCAGGGCCCTGGCAGTGGAGCCGGAAGTGCTCCTCATGGATGAGCCCTGTTCCGCCCTGGATCCCATCGCTACCCAGAGGATTGAGGAACTGATCCATGCCCTGAAGAAATCCTATACCATCATCATCGTGACCCACAATATGCAACAGGCTGCGCGCGTTTCCGATGTCACAGCCTTTTTCTACCTGGGGAATCTCATAGAAGTGGGTAAAACAAAGGGGATCTTCACCAGACCCAAACTTCAACAGACTGAGGACTATATAACCGGTCGGTTTGGATAAGAGGAGATTAGAACAATGGCTGTACATCTACAACGGGAACTGGACAGACTCAAAAAGCGGATCCTTTCTTTGGGTGCCATGGTGGAGGAACGCGTTCGCATGGCTATAAGAGCAATCAATCAGAGAGACATGGAACTCGGCGAGAAACTCATCAAGATGGACTATGAGATCGATGAGCTTGAAGTGGAAGTTGAGGAAGAGTGTCTCAAGATTCTGGCCCTGCATCAACCTGTGGCTGTGGATCTCCGTTTTCTGGCGGCAGTGAGCAAGATCAATAACGATCTGGAACGGGTCGGCGATGAGGCCGTGAACATCGCCAAGTGCCTAAAATATTTCGTGAACAAAGAAAAGGTCGACGTTCCCTTCGACTATATCTCCATGGCGGAAAAGGCGGAGGAGATGCTCAAAATGAGCCTGGATGCCCTTGTGAACCTCGACCTGGACACCGCTTTCAAAGTGCTCACCATGGATGATGAGGTTGATGACATGCACCGAGATATTCATAATGGGATCAAAGAGCTAATGATCTCCGCGCCGAAGTTGGTAGATATCTATCTCAACCTGCTTTTGATTTCCCGTCATATAGAACGCATTGGAGATCATGCCACCAATATCGCCGAGGGGGTTATCTACCTCATCGAAGGGGAGATCATCCGGCACGGTAAATGGGATCATCCTGGGGCAAATAATTAGCGAAGCTTCGCCTTTCTGCCCCAACTTCATCTATCATAGGGTGGGGAAACCGGCAAATTGAGTTAATGGAGATTTCAATAGCAAACAAATAGCGATGGCTAACGCCTCAAGTTACAGACCGAGATATGATTTTGATGAAGGAACATTTCGTAAAACCTGTTCCGTTTTCTAACAAAACCAATTGCATACATCGAAGCTGGCAAACAAGTTCGGACGTTAAGTATTGGAAATTGGGAATTTATAAATTTCTGAAAAGGTTATAACAACGACTTGGGTCACCCGTGATTTCCTCTTAACTCCCGCGCACCTTCTCACTTATTCCTTATTAAGACAATCATCATCACATCGTTTCCCTAAGTAAATTATGAAGATGATCCGGACCTTGGCGCTACTCGCAGAAGTGGATTTCCGAGTGGGCGGTTCGTGTTTATGATAGGAAACCAAAAAAAAAGAGGACAAATAATTGTAATTTCGTTTTTGGAAGTAGGAGAAGAACCTCTGCAATCTCTTCAGAGGCACAAGCAAGCAGAAGGCTTAAGATTTAACAATTATTTCTTTATAATTGATGTAGTCAAAGAATAGGTACGAGATGCTCACAAAATGTGAGGTTATTAATAACCCCACATTATCCAAGACATAAAAATTATTCCATTGCCTTATAGAAGGGACGCATATAGATATTCATTTTGATTCAGGATCATTCAGTCATTTTTAAAAAGGAGTTGGTCAATGGAAAAGATCAACAGATCCGAAGGCGATATCAACATTTCTCCAAGACGGGATGAATGGCAGAAACGGCACATCGATGAGGAGACCAGGGTCCTGTTAGAGGAAGATGCCCGCTATTTTCTGAAGCAGTCTCTTTCCACACCATGCCTCAATGCTTTACGCACCTGCGATGGGATCTACATTGAAGATCTTCAAGGTCGGCGCTACATGGATTTTCATGGGAACAATGTCCACCAGGTCGGTTTTGCAAATCCAGAAGTGATTGAAGCCATAAAGGACCAACTCGACGAACTCTCATTCTGTGCCCGACGTTACACCAACCAATCGGCCGTAAACCTGGCCAAAAAACTGGCAAAGATTGTCCCGGGCAATCTGAACAAAGTGCTTCTGTCCCCTGGCGGCGCCACCGCCATGGGCATGGCCCTCAAAATTGCTCGCATTGCCACGGGGCGTCATAAGACAATATCCATGTGGGATTCATTCCATGGGGCGTCTTTAGATGCCGTGTCAATCGGAGGCGAAGCCCTTTTCCGCCAGGATGTCGGTCCCTTGCTTCCCGGCGCCGAACATGTGCCACCACCGGATGAGTATTGATGTATTTTTGGCTGCGGTAGTCGGGAAGGCTGTGATCTCACGTGCGCAAGGTACATTGAGTATATCCTTGAAAAGGAGGGGGACATAGCCGCCGTCATTTCGGAACCTATTCGCAGCACCCCTTACATTCCCAAGCCCGAGTACTGGAAGGCCGTAAGACAGGCCTGCGACCGCCACGGCGCCCTGCTCATTTTCGACGAAATCCCCCATTCTCTCGGCAAGACCGGTAAAATGCTGACCTGTGAGAATTTCGGTATCGAACCGGATATGCTTGTCCTTGGAAAGGGATTGGGAGGCAGCGTATTTCCCCTTGCTGCCCTCATTGCAAGAGAGGAATTGGATGTCGCCGGTGATAAGGCCCTGGGGCACTACACCCATGAAAAAAATCCGGTGGCCTGTGCCGCGGCACTGGCGACCCTTAACTACATCGAATCGCACAATCTCGTTAATCATGCCGGCGAAGTCGGAAGATATGCACTCTCTCGGCTGAATCTAATGATGGAAAGGCATCCGATCATCGGTGATGTCCGGGGGATTGGCCTGTTATTGGGCGTGGAGTTGGTTAAAGACAGGGTCACGCGGGAGAGGGCAACGGAAGAGGCAGAGGCCGTCATGTACGCCGCACTTGCCAGGGGCTTAAGCTTTAAGCTCACCATGGGGAATATTCTTCATCTCTCTCCTCCTTTGACCATCACTAAGGATGAGATGGATAGGGCGCTCGATATCATCGAGGAGAGTATGTGCGAGGTAGAGTAACAACTTTGTCTATTTTCAAACAGTTGGGAGCCCAACAATTTCACTACTAGGAAAAAGGGGCGAAGGGCTCAAGGCGCAAGGCTTGAGGCAAAGAATTTTTCCTTTTCCCTTATGCCCTGTGCCTTTTGCCATTTCTTTTATATTCCTGAACCCCCGCGTGTATCGAAAGTTCATTCAATGCGTTAAGCTTTGGCTTTCAATTCCTGTGTCAGAAGAGGGACAATCTCGAAAAGGTCCCCCACAATACCGTAGTCGCATTTCTGAAAGATGGGCGCATCAAGATCTTTGTTGATAGCCACAATAACCTTTGAGGTTTTCATCCCAGCAAAATGCTGGATAGAGCCCGAAATACCGCAGGCGATGTATAGTTTTGGGCTCACAGTCTTCCCTGTTTGGCCCACCTGCATGGCGTGAGGGGCAAATCCGGAATCCACTGCCGCCCTGGATGCACCAACGGCCGCTCCCATGAGGTCGGCGCATTCGTGAAGTATTTTGAAGTTTTCCTCCGAGGCCATAGGCCGGCCGCCGGAGATGATGATTTCAGCCTCGGTCAATTCTACTCCTCTTGAACCACCCTCTTTGAGTTCTTTGACAACCATCCGTCCATCATCTTCCACATCAGCCTGAAAGGTCTCCACCTCTGCTTGGCAGGCGGCAGGTTCATCCTGAATGGCGTTGGGGCGAATGCCATAGATGCCAGGTGTGCCCACCAGTTTGATGGTTGCGAAGGTTTTCCCTGAAAAGTGGGATTTGGTGACGGTGCCTTCCCCGATATTAACGTCCACGCAATCCAGGACCAGTGGTGCACTCAAGTTGGCGGCAACCCTAGCCAAGAGATCCCGACCCGTGGCGCTACTCAGTCCGAGCAGGGCCTCGAGTTCGAGGTGTTTTATGGTTTGAGCGATGGCCCGGGCCTGGAGATCCGGGCTTGGTCCCGCGCCTCCATCTGGTATTGATATGTTCACGATCTTTTGGGTCCCATAGACCTCCAAGGGCTCCCTGAAGGCCTCCGGATCGGCGTTCATAATAAGGGCATTGAGTTCGTTTCCAATACCGCCCCGGGCTGCGGTCATTACACCGAAATTTGTCTTTTTGATTTCGTTCGCTTCCGTTTCAATCAGCACACCAATCTTTGCCATGTCATTTCTCTCCTTGAAATTCTGGGTTAGAAGAGTTTTTCTTCGATCTTCAAACGCTCCACCAACTGCACCACCATTTCCGATGGATCACCTTCGAGCATCCGGGCTTGCCCACGCTCCGGCACCAACTGAAGCTCAATCATTTCAATGCCACTAGCGGTCGTTTCCAATTCAAGGCCCGAGAGGTCGATCTGCTTTACCTCTTTCTTTTTGGCCTTCATGATTTCCGGGAGCTTTGCATAGCGGGGCTCATTCAATCCCTTCGTCGCACCGATCACACAGGGCACAGACATCTCGATGACCTCTCTTGTTCCGCCGCCGATCTCTCTTTCAACCGTCGCTTTCCCATCGGAAAGGTCGAAGGCGACCGCGTCCGTGGCCACGGGCATATCAAAAGCGGCAGCCAGGCGATACGGGGTTTGCATCCCTTCGCTGTCAATGGATTGCTTGCCCGTAAATATGAGGTCGGGAGATCCATCCTGTTCTATGGCCTTTTTAAGGGCCTGACTCGTTCGAATGCTGTCCAGAAACTGGGCACCGGTCTTCACCAGGATGCCGCGATCAACGCCTATTGCCAGGGCCATCCTCATCATTTTTTCCGCGGCTTCTTTGCCGACCGTCACGATGACAACTTCTGCCTGCTCATCCGATTCCTTGATTCGAACGGCCTGCTCAATGGCATATTCGTCATAGGGGTTGGTGACAAATTTGACGGTATCGTCAAATCCTGCCTTGCCTACAACATTAATGTTCGCCGCTGTATCGGGAACGTGCTTAACACATACATAAATCTTCATGCCTTTTTCCTATTCTTTGTGTTCTTTAATGATTGGTTGGTTTCTTGTGATAGTTAAGCCACAAAGGCACTAAGCCACCAAGTTTTTACCTAAAGTGATCAGTTTAGGGTTCAGCGCCGCCTCTGGCCGCCGAAGCGGCCAGTTTGATCAATTAAAACTGACTCCAGCGTTGCCTAGTCAGATACGAGGGGTTAAAAACTCTTTAACAATCAACCCTTGAACGGGAAACCTTTGAACCTGTTTTTAGAGATTTAAACTTCTTTGTGCCTTCGTGCCTTTGTGGCAGAATTGTTGCGTTTTTTTCAAACATCCCGGAGGCTCAGCCAACGTTGCCTAATCAAGAGGGATTCCCATGGCGTCCAGATCCTCCAAAACTTCCCCATAGAGTTGATCGTATATTTCCGAGCGTTTGCCGGTTTTGAGGTCATAAAGTTCGGGGTAGGTTTTTACATCGTCTCCTGAAAAGGGTTTCTTCAATTCCTTTTCATATTTCTCGAGCAGTTTGTTGCATAACTCGCTGGCTCGGCCTGCAGCCATCCCCGATCTAGCGATACTATAGGCAATATCCGCATTGAACCTGGCCTCTGTTGGTGTCGCTGCATCATTAACAACCGCTTTGGCCGGGTGTGACATCTGAATCCCGGCATAGCCCGAGGTGACGGCGGCAAACTGTTGTGCGACTGCCTCATAAAAATAGGTCTTTGAGCAAGGCCCTCCAACAGCATAGGGTAGTGCAATGGCGCAATATCGGTCGTTGCGGCTCGTAGCGCGGCCAGCAATGGCCGACACCCATAGACACGCCCGTGTGGAACTGCACCCGAGATTCATATTCACATTCCCGGCGAGATGGTAGGTGCCCTTCATCATCACACCTCCGGCAATGTGGTAGCTCGTCATGACCAAGGCAGTACCAGGAGGTCCGCCCGCATATCCCCCGAAAATCGTGATATCCGTGGATCCGATATTTCCGCCCATATGGGTGACGAAGGCCAACTTGTTCAGGTTGTTGAAATCGACGGACATTTCAGCAATAAAATCGATTAGCCAGCCGTCCGACGTTCGTGCACCGGCATCGGGATAACAACCGGCAATGGTTCCCGCTGCCGTGGTTGCCGTCGAGCAGAGATTTAAGATAGGAAGCCCCGGTCTTCCGGCCCGTCGAAGGGCCTTTCGTGCGGCCGATATGGCATTGAAAACCGCATAAATTTCAAGGGGTGAACCGCCCTGCACCTGTAACCCCCTGACCGTTGCAAGGGCAGGAATACTGATGGAATTGGCCTGGGCAACGCCGGCATATCCCTCAACCTGCGCCATCGCTATCTCTTCGGTAGTGGCGACGGTGCCGACACCGATGTGACAAAAGGGCGGCGACGTATCGCCGGGTTTTCGCGGCCGCAATGAGGACCGGTCTCTGCCTTCCCCGAATGTTCCCGGCACGCGATAGGATTTCATTCCCTCTGTGAGTTCATCTTTGTCAAACTGGATGACCCGGTTCGTCCCTTCACAGTACAGACCGGTTCTTGAAAGAAACTCTATGGCGGCCCCGTAGAGGCGATCCGCCAATGCATCATCTGAGGGCACAGGGTCTTTTGGATCATAGGCAATCTGGAATTCTTCCAGGACGCTGCGGATGTTCGGCATCAGGATATTGATTTGAAAATCCTGTTGCGTCATGATCGGACCGGTCATGGCTCTTTCAAGAAAGTCTAACAAATCGGGCATGTCTCTTCTCCTCTCAAGGATTTGGATCAGGAAGGCAGGACTTCCATGCCAAGCGCTTTGAGTTCGGACCGCATTTCCTCCTGGGTATTTAGATAATCTTCATTAGTGATCTTCTTGGTCTTAAGATCGTAGACTTCTTCATATCGATACCCAGGGGTGGGGGTTTTTATGAGGGCTTCGTATTTTTCAAAGGCCTTTTGGGCAAGGGGTTCCGCCTCTTTTCTTGAAAAATTAGCTGAAGCCAGTCCGATTTCTGCATGAAATTGGTGGTCCTTAGGAAGGAGTGAATTGGGTTCCACCGACTTGGCCGGATGCCCGGAGAAGATATTCCCTCCGGAAGGCACAACAGAGAGCATGTAAGCAACCATTTCGTAATGATACATCTTCGTGCCGGCGCCGCCCCCAAGATAGGGAAGGTTAACGACCGGTCGTCGCATGTTTCGGGCATTGGCTTGATTTGACATACCAATGGCCCAGAGGAGGGGCTTGGTGGATGACATGCGTAGGGTTTGATGAAGGGGCGCATTGTAGTGGTAGGTGCCCCGATAGATGAGGGTTCCCATAATGAGATAACAAGTCGCCAGGACTGCCACGCCTTCCGCTCCTCCGGCGTAGCCACCGAACATGGGCGTTGAAGTGGAGCCGATATTCGCGCTGATACTGTTAAAATAGGCAACTTTTTGCAGGGCCTCGTAGTTCACGACCATTTCCGCAAGAAAGTCGATCAGGAAGCCGTCGTTAGCCCTGAGCCCGAACTGCGGGGACGCAGCGGCGATCATTGAAACCGAATTGGAAGCAGCAGAAATGCCGTTAATGATGGGTAACCCGGCACGTCCTGATCGCCTGATCCCTTCTCGGGCCAAGATGACCGTTTTGACGGCAGCCAGCAGTTCGTGGGGAGAGCGGACCCTGGCGTCTTTGCCACGGATATGGAGTATTGAAGGCACGCTCACCGAATCGACGATACTTATGCTTGCCAAGCCCTCTACCGTATCCAAATAAATCTGTTCCTCGGTGATATAGATGCCGCCGCCCGCATGAATCCAGGGAACGGAGTCCTCATCCACATCGCGGCCGGTCATGGTTTTGGCCTCGCGACCTTCCCCAAATCTGGCGGCCTTGGGCGCCTGTTCGGCGGCCTTTAATATTTCTTCACGTGTGAATTCCATGACCCTGTTAGTGTCGGGACAATAGGCCCCGGACTCAGCAAGAAGATCGACTGCGGCCTGAAAAACACGATCGGCCAAGTCGTTGTCGTCGTTTACAATCGTCTGTTTATCCCACTTGATTTTGTATCTTTCGATGACCTCTCTAAGCTTTGGGACGAAGTGTTTCATATAGTAGTCGGTATCCGGGATTAAAATCCCCTGTTCCGCCCGATTGAAGACATCAATTAGATCTATCATTTTATTCCTCCACGACAACCGAGGGTCTCCATGCATGGATTTGGGCATGTCGGATTCTCAGCAATGATTTCAAATAATCAGTTCAGCAGCCATTTCCACGGCCCCATGGGCGGTCTCAGCGTACCCGTCTGCCCCCATCTCGTCCGCCCAACTCTTGGTCACGGCGCCGCCGCCCACCATCACTTTGTATTTGTCCCGTTTGCCCTGTCCCTCAAGTGCTTCCAAAACATCCTTCTGTCCAATAAGCGTTGTGGTCAGGAGTGCGGAGAGTGCAATGATGTCTGCGCCGACTTCATCAGCCTTATGAATGAAAGCAAAGGGATCAACATCAACGCCAAGGTCGTAGACCTTAAAACCGGATGTTTCCATGAGGAGGCTCACGATATTCTTGCCGATAAAGTGCATATCGCCTTTCACTGTACCGATGACGACGCGCCCTCTCTCTTTGGCCGATTCCCCCTGCTCCTGAATCTTGGGCTGTAGAATTTCCATGGCCGCCTGGAAGATCTGTGCCGATTGAATCAATTCCGGAAGAAAGATTTCCTCCTCCTCAAACTGTTGACCGATCTGGTCAAGCCCGGGCATCAGGCCTTTCTCGATAACCTCAAGGGGCGCCAGCCCTTGATCCAGACATTTGGCGGTATTCGCCACCGTTGCCTCCTGGTCCAGTTGGACCAAAGAGTCCTTCAAGGCCTCAAAAAATTCCGTTTGATTCATGCTGCCCTCCTTTAATTTTTGACAGGATAACAGGATTGACCTGATTATTTGTTTATCCAGTTGATCACTTGGTTCAGATCTTTAACACTTGGCTTTTTTCGAGTCTTTCACTCTCCATGATTAAGAATATGATTTACAGGTTTAAGGTTTTTACCCGCCAGAAGTAAGGCGGGCAAGGTTCAGTGCTACCTTACTCCTGACTGATACATCCGCCGAGCGTAAAACCCATAAATATCAAGTTAATCCTGTTATCCCGTCAAAAATTCTTATGCCTTCAAAATTCAATCTTCTTAGCTCGATAAGCCGTGAGATAGTTGGCGCAAAAGGAATCCCGGGCGGCCAGGGTTTCGGCTGCGATAAGATTGGCCATCATTCTCTTGTCGAGAGGGTTTACAATGAGGCCGTCAAGACCCTTGGCCACGGCCATCACTGCAAATGTTTGATTTAGAAATTTCCGCTCAGGCAATCCGAAGGAGATATTTGATAATCCGCAAATGGTGTGAACCCCTTTGAATGTGGACATGATAGCTTCAATGGCCTCGAGAAATTCGACACCGTAATTGTCCTTTGTGGCAATGGGTTGCACGAGTGGATCGATATAGATGTTTTCGATGGGCACGTTATTTTGGATCAGGGCATTAATCAGTTTTTCAGCGATACCCAGCCTGTCTTCAGTTGTTTCCGGCATGCCCTTGTCACTCATGCACAGACCCACGACTTTCAGGTCGGTTCCGGCAACCAGCGGAAGAATGGCATCATATCTTTCTTTTTCTAGTGAAATGGAGTTAATCATGGCCGTTCCTTTGTGAACGGATAAGGCTGCTTCAATGGCTTTGGGATCGGGGCTATCGATACAGCACGGTGCATCGATTGCATCCTGGACGTTAGCGACCAGCCATTTGAGGTATTCCACCTCTCGTCCCACAAAGACGCCTGCATTGACATCTATGTAATCGGCGCCTGCCTCGTGCTGATCAACGGCCAGGTTCTTGATGCTTTCGGCATCCTGCTCCTCAATGGCCTTTCCAACCGCCTTCCGACTCGCATTAATAAGCTCTCCTACAACAATCATGGCGCTCCCTTTCTAATGGTATTTTTGAAAGCTGTTACTTTTTTTGAAAAATGCACTTCAATTTGCATGGGATCCGGGATCAATTGAAAAGGCAAAAGGCGTAAGGCATAGGGCAAAAGGAAATGATTATTACCTAAATTCTTAGGCCCTAAACCCTACGCTTTTCCTTACTTGTCCCATCCCGCATTCCCTGCTACAAGTCCTTCGAAGCGTCTCCTTATCTCTCCATCCAATTCTTCGGAAAAGACCGCGGGGTTTTGATTTCCAAGTATCTTACGAGCAATATCGATGGCGCGGCCGTTTGAATCGGGCCGCTCCCCTTCCTCCCAAGTAGATCTCATATCCCGAATGGCCACTTTAGGTAGAAGGGTGTCCGAGCGCATATGGGCCATGGTATGGTCGCTATCCATGTAGTTGCCGCCATGTCCGATTTCTTTAATCACATCCAGAGAGAGATTTTCCTCGTTGCATTCAAGGCCGCGTTTGATTCTCTTGAGCATCAGGCTGATTTCGTTGTCGATTACGGCCTTGGCAAAATCAAAGGACATCAGGCTATCCAACAGACCTCCCACATTAAACATGTCTGCACCGGCAAGAAGGGCGGCCGTCGTATTCATCCCGGTCTCGTAACCGGATTGTGCATCATTGGAGTGGGCGTTGGTCAGCCCGATGTAACCGCCGGAAGGAACACCGTAAAACTGTGCCATTTGGCTGTGGCCCATCTGCAATATTCCGGTTTCGATGGCGCCGGGGGCATAGCAGCCCTGGCGCATGTCCGCCACGGTGGACAGAACGGCATAGATCAAAGGCGTTCCCGGACGCACCATCTGCATCAAGACACTCAGGGCCAGGAATTCCGCATTGGCCAATGCGAGGGTGCCTACAAGTGTCATGGGTGATGTCATCCCAGCGTTCGGAGCGATGGTTCCGTATACAGGCAGTTGTTCCCGGGTGAGGTATATGAATTGCTCAGTGATCTTGTCGTCCAGGGTCAAAGGAGAGATGACGGGACAGCAGTGGTGGGTGATGAGGGGGCGCTCTTTGTAGGCGTCCGGGCTCCCCGCGATGAGGGCGCCGAGTTCGAGCACCTTCAGGAGTTCCTCCATATTTGGCGTGTTGCCGCGGACCGGTTTCAGGCAGTTCTTAAGGGCGGGATAAAAGCGGGAAATGCTGAACTGGCCCTCGGGGGCATCATCGGCCAGGGTGGAAATCGAAAAGATGTCATATCCGGAAAGCTCGTTGATGAGGAAGGCAATATCTGCAATGTCCTTTGAAGTGCCACGGCGCTCCTCACCCGTATCAGGGTCAATGACGTTCGGTGCGGAACTCGCGGTCACGATCACGGGACCTTCCTGTGGGATGGTGCGGTCAAATTCGGGATTGCGGCCCTTAAAGGTAAAGGTGGGGACAAAAGACTTGCGATACTCTTCAATGACCTGTTGGGGAAATCGCACAACGCCGTCTTCAGCGTTCACATTGCATCCGTGTTTTTCAAAGATCTTTCTAGCGTTCTCGTTGTGCACGAGAAGTCCAAGGTTTTGCAGAATCTCCAAGGAAGCGTTATGGACTTGTTTGACTTCGTCTTGGTTCAGCAATGCGGCAAATTGCATGGTCAACCTCCTGAAAAACAAAATCATTTCACATCAGACAATCACAACTTGAACATTTAATGATTCCAGGTCATTTTGAAAATCGTCCGGGATTTTTTTATCGGTAATCAGAACATCGATATGCTTGATGGGCGTAACGACCATTTCTGCGACAAGTCCGAATTTGCTGTGATCGGCCAGGACAATGACACTTCCCCGCGTCTGATGAATCATGCCGCGCTCTATGGCCGCTATTTCGAAGTTGGGTGTCGTAAGGCCGGCGTTAAGGCCGAGACCGTCCGCACCCAGAAAGACCTTTGTGGCATTGACCTGTTGGATCAACTCCAGAGTGAGAGGTCCAGCCAAGGCATGCGTGTTCTGATCGTAGGTCCCGCTGAGCAACACCAATTCAACGGCCTTACCCCATGTTTCAGTAACAGCACCAAGATTGTTGGTGAATATGGTGAAGGGCATGGCGGAGTCTACATAACGAACCATCTGTGCCGCCGTGATGCCTTCCCCTATGAAAATGTTCTCCTCAGGTTCAATCATGGTGGCCGCCTTTTGGGCGATTCGTTGCTTTTCTTTTGGTTTCTCCAGAGCTGATGATTGATAGTGAAATTTATCTACGACCTTCTCCTGTCTGAAAACAGCACCTCCATGGATTCGCTCCACAACACCCAGGCGTTCAAGCGCGTCAAGATCCCTGCGGATCGTCATTTCTGAGACCCCCAGCAACTCACTCAGACGCGAACCTCGAATAGTCAGTTCCTGACGGAGTACGTCGAGGATACGCTGATGTCTTTCAGCGGGCATTAGGGGTTCGGATTGGGTCATAGATGCTTCTCAGTTGGGTTTAGATCACTATTTTCAAATAATCGGGGGCATTATGATGTGTTCGTTTCTGTTGTCAAGTGTTTTTTTATGTTCAATATTAATTTTTTTGCTGTTTAAGTTGATAGAAGTCGATTTTGTTCAATGAGTTTAAGAAATAAATATTAGGTTGAATATGGAAATCTATGCAAAATCGAGACCGTTAGAAAAATGCGTTGTTTGGTTTCAAGTGTTAATAATTGTGCGATATTTTTCTCAGAAATCTAAAATGTGTGAATTAGGGAGCGTTTCTTAGGATTTGTTTCAGTGGAAGGGACGGAAGGTGTTTTCAAAAACAAAACTGGGGATTCAGGTGGATTGTGAGTCGTAGGTGCCGTATATCTTCACGGTTTCGGTTGCCGCCCGTATGTTTTCAGGAGGGGTCGATGCGCTGATATTGCAAAGATACAACGCGAATCGCCCATTTTTGCTTCCTACGTCTAGATAGTACTTGACCCTGTCTACTATCTCTTCAGGGGTACTCTGATTCAGAAAATGGGAACCAATTCCCAGGACGAGGGGCACGTTGCACTTCTCAGCATAGTCCTTATAGAGTTCAGGACCCAATGTTTCAATATCAGGATCCTGGGCTTCTACAAAATCCGGACACACTTTCCGTTTGATGTCCAGCATCACTAGGGGATCTTTAAGATGTTTTTCACCCGCCCAATTGGGCACGGACACTTTATCTCCGCAGACCTCGCGAATCCGCAGGATGTAGGGCACAATCCATTCCTCTAAGATTTCAAGATTGACTATGGGCAGAGATGCAAAGGCGTCAGCACCCGAAATCCCCCTTGAATCCGGAAATGCTTCTTCAAGGCATTGTATCCAGGGAATAAGGACTTCTTCGGTCAGACGGTGCAAGAGCTCACGGGAGAAGTCCGGGTCAGCGTACGTATCAAGGAGGAGTTTATCGATTCCTCTTATGTTCGCTGCCAGGCTGAAGGGCGCACAGAACTCCAACCAGGGTTCACAATCCGTTAATCGGCGAAAAGTAGAGGCCATTTCAACAACTTGAGGGAAGCGCCCATCCGAATAAAAATCGGGCGTCTTGATTTTGCGAAGGTCTTTGCGGTCCTGTATGAGCGGGCTGGAGCGGTCCACATCCGGTGTGCTCTGGTCAGGAAACACCAAATTCTGCCCGAGGGCCTCCGCCTCGATGTTGTAGACATCATAGTCTATGAGCGGCACATCGATTCCATACTTCTCCATGACTTCAAGGGAGCCCTTTACCAAAATCTCCGGGGTCGTGTAGAATTCCGGTCCGGCATGGCCCAGCTCTTTCATGGCGAATTCGTGCATCTGGGCATAGATCGGAACACGGTCCGGAATGCCATTCATGGCCGCATCAAATCGTTGGATCCCTTCCCGCAAAGACCTATAATCCTTCTGCGATTCGTTCAAGGCTTACTACCTCCAGACCGGGCAAGTGCGACATTTAACACATAATCAAGACTAACAAGATTATTTTTCGAAAGGTGGATTAGTTCAATTGTTGGAAATCCCAAATAATAAATCCCAAACAACAAACAAGCACCAATAACCAAAATCCCAAATAACAAACTAAGAAGGCTTTGGCCATTAGTATTTGGAATTTGGGATTTAAATGATTCCGTTAACCTCTAAGTAGCTCCTTTTCTGAGCGTAGGCTCAACAGGTAGGAGGCTGACAGATGTGAAGGCTTTTAGGAGGTTGCTGGGATTCAAAAGGCATTTGAAATAAGCAGAGACCTGTTACAGATCATCTATGCACGGAGGCGTTCTCCTTTGGGATCGAATAGAGGCCTCGAATTCACCAGGGCAGCAACCCGCTCACCAAGGACCTCTACTTCTAATTCCGTGCCTGGCTCCGCAAGTTCAAGGGGCAGATACATCAACCCAATATCCTTTTTCAAATAATAACCATGGTTTGCGGTGCGGATTCGGTCCACGAGACGGTCATTGAAATATACGGATTCTCCGCCGTAGAGGTTTCCGCCGGCCTCCATGGTGAGAGCGCACAGTTTCTTTTTCAAGCCCAGTTCTTTTATCTCAAGCAACGCCTTACGTCCGATAAAATCCTCCTTTTCGAGATCCACGCAAAAAGCCAGCTCGGCCTCAAAGGGATTGTCCTCGGGTGTAATGTCGCCGCTCCAATAGAGATAACCCTTCTCAATCCGCAAGGAGTCCAATGCCTTGTAACCGGCAGGTGATATCCTGAACTTTTGTCCGGCTTCCATAAGGTTGTCCCAGACCCGAAAAGCATCGGCAGGTGCGATGTAGATTTCCCAGCCTAATTCCCCAACGTAACTGACCCGCTGCGCCCAAACCTCCGCCCCCTGTATATTAATAGTCTTGGCGCTCATATAGGGAAAGGCGTCGTTCGATAGATCGTTGCTGCATACCAATTGGAGCACGTCTCTGGATTTGGGACCCCAGAGTCCCAGGCAACCCAAAGATTCGGTCGCATCCTTCGCTTCAATCGTCTCGTCATTCGGCATGTGCATCTTGATCCATCCGAAGTCATTGGCCACGAAAGAGGTCCCCGATATGATTCTAAAGGCGTCATCCTCGATTCTTGTAATGGTAATATCGCTTTCAATGCCGCCTCTTCTGTTGAGAAACTGACTATAGGAAACGCTTCCCACAGGTTTATTCAGATTGTTGGGCGTCAATCTTTGCAAAAAGGGAAGGGCGCCGGAACCGCGGATCTCTATTTTGC
The DNA here is from genome assembly GCA_964459445.1 of uncultured Desulfobacteraceae bacterium. Classification (GTDB taxonomy): domain Bacteria; phylum Desulfobacterota; class DSM-4660; order Desulfatiglandales; family HGW-15; genus CAYWMP01. The sequence continues at coordinate 6,644 of CAYWMP010000015.1, read as the reverse complement.
CGAAGGATGTCATATCGAAGAGGGCTACGGCTTCCCTTGCGGCTCGGGCCTCTGCCATCACTTTATCGAAAAAGACAGGGTACCCCCAGCCCCATTCCTTCTGATCGGCGCCGGCGGGCCTCCAGGATTTCTCAGGCTCGTAATAATTGACCCGTTCCCAACCGTTTTTCTCTCCAAATATCGCACCCAATTCCCGGAGACGAGGATAGAAGGGGCTGGTTCGAAGGGGCCGGCCCCACTCGTTTTCATCGTTGGGATAACGTAGATGGTAGTAATAGCGGTACACTTCCCGGCAATGTTCGACAAGATAGTTCTTCTCGCAGAGATGAGGGCCGAATCGTCTCACATTCATCTCGTGGGTATCTATGGACGGTTCCCCATCGAGAATCCACTCGGAGAGGAGTTTTCCCACGCCACCGGCCCCGGCAATCCCGTTGATGGAGCCGCCTGCTGCCACATAAAACCCCTTTAGGCCCGGCACGGGTCCGAGGGTATAGTGGCCGTCGGGAGTAAAGGCGTCCGGTCCGTTCACCAGCTCGACCGCCTCGGCTTCCTCCAATAGAGGTATGCGTTTTATGGCGCCTTCCATGACCGATCCGAAAAGGTCCCATTCACTGTCAAGGAGTTGTTGAGTGAATTCCCAGGGTACGCCATCAACAGACCATGCCTTGGGATCCACCTCGAATCCGCCGATAAGGTGAGCCCCGGTATCTTCTCTACAGTAAAATAATCTGTCTGGATCCCTGACAACGGGGGCATCCGGAGGCAATTTGTGACCGGCAATGGGCTTGGTGGTGAGGTACTGGTGCATCAGGGGCACCATAGGAATTTTGATGCCCGCCATTTCGCCGATCCTTGGTGCCCACTCTCCTGCGGCGTTCACCACACATTCTGTTTTGATATTCCCGTGGTTCGTATTGATCCGGGTGACTTCCCCTCTCGATGAAATCTCAATACCTGTTACAAGCACGTTCGTGCAAATTTCGGCGCCAAGGGATTTTGCCTGACGAGCCAGTTCATAGGTAATGGCGCTCGGATCAATATGGCCGTCATCAGGGACATATACGGCCCCGTAAAGATCTTCAGGGGAAAGAAAGGGTGCGATCTTCAAGGCCTCCTCGGGCGAAACGATATCCGCATTGATGCCGATGGCCTTGGCACGGCTTACCTCCCTTTTAAGTGACAGAAACCTATCCTTGCTGGAGGCCAATCGGAGGCTCCCAACAGTATGCCAGCCGAGCGTGTCACCCGCCTCTTTCGACAGCCTGCTGAAGAGGTCGATGGAATAATTCATGACCTTCATGAGGGCGGGAGAGGTCCGAAATTGGGAGACCAGACCAGCGGAGTGAAAGGTTGAGCCACTGGTCAATTCGCCCTTGTCCAGGAGAAGAATATCTGTACACCCGGCCTGGACCAGATGATAGGCCACGCTGGCCCCGAAGATACCCCCGCCGATGATAACGACCTCAGCCTGATCTCGCATGGGTTGCCTCCTATCAATAATCCAGCCACAAAGCCGCGAAGACACTAAGATTATAGATAATTCTATTTTGTTTCAATTTAGCACTTTTCAATTAAGCGGGGACTCAGCAATCTCTTTACAGGGACGAAGATAAAAGAAAGGCGAAGGGCTCAAGGCGCAAGGTTTAAGGTAAAGCATCTCTTCCTTTTGCCTATCGCCTTATGCCTTGGGCCTATTTGTTTTGATCCCCGAGCCCCTGCTTAATCAAACAAGCCTACAAGAGACTGTAGTGTTGCGCCATTTAAATAAACGATATAAGCAGCATCCACAGTTTTTCAGTTAATCATTCCTCTCTCTTCCCTGGCCCAGACCTGATTGATTAGGACCGGAGTTCAATAGGTTCCGGTTTTGACCTGCTGCAATTACTCCATCCTATTCAACCGAGTCGCGCCAGGGCGGGCTTTGTGCCTTAGTGTCTAGGTGGCCGGCTGTTCCTAAAAATGGGTTGCGGTGAAACTAGATATGTGCACATTATAAGTCAAATTAATATTTTTCAATCAATGAATAACATGCGGTTATAGAACCATGAATCTCAACCAACTAAAAATATTTTATTACGCCGCAAAAAAGGGCAGTCTCATCGCAGCGGCAGAGGAGCTTTTTATCACCCAGCCAGCGGTGACCAAAGCCATACAGCGCCTACAGGAACACTATGACCTCAAGTTTTTCAATCGGTTTGGAAAAAAACTGATCCTCACGGATGCAGGAGAAGCCCTTTACGAGATTGCAGAAAAAATTTTTGAATTAGAAACCCAGGCTGAAGAAAGCGTCCTTGATTTTCAACAAAGCAAAAGGGGCCACATCCGTATCGATTCAAGCGAGAGTTTTGGCGCTTATTACCTGCCTTCCGTGTTCATCCCTTTTAGCAAATCCAATCCGCAAATCCGCGTCTCAATGAATGTCCTACCAACGGAACTGGTGGTGGAAAACACCATCACCTTAAACAACGACCTAGGATTCATCTCCTATTCCATTGACCACGAGAAACTGGTTGTAAAGGAGATATTGGAGGACAAACTCGTGATCATCGTCCCTCCGGATCATCATCTTAGTCGAAAAAAATTGATTGAGCCTCGCGACCTTGAGGGCGTTGCCATGATTATGCACGAGAAAGGATCAGCACCGAGAAAGGCAATTGATGAATTTATTGCAAAGAATGGCATTAACGTGAATGTTCCGCTAGAGCTTTCTAGTAATAGATCCCTCAAGATGACGGTGGAGGAGGGGGTGGGTGTCGCCCTCGTGTCAAGAAATGTGGCGAGCGAAGAGATCGAGAGGGGAAGACTAAAGGCGATTCCGCTGGCCGATCCGAGTATGAAAAGAAGGTTTTATATGGTCCATCACAAGGACAAATATTTTTCGGACGCCCTCCAGAATCTAATCAAAACGGTCAACGAATGGGCCGCTGGCTATGCTAAGGGCCTTTTGTGATTGAGGATTTCCTATGACCGGGCTTGCGATGGGAATCGTTCTTTTGTCCGCTTTTCTTCACGCAGGCTGGAACTATCTCACCAAAAAGAGCCAGAGAAAAATAGTGTTCATCTGGTGGTCCCTCCTGGCTTCACTGATCCTTTTCTCTCCCATGTTTTTTATCTATTGGCCAAAGACACACATTTCCATAGAAGGTTGGTATTGTGTGGTTGCCACCGGTGTTATCCACGCCCTTTATTTCTGGTTTTTGGGCGGGGCTTACGAGCGGGGCGATCTTTCCCTGGTATATCCCCTTTCTAGAGGCACCGGCCCTCTTTTGGTTCCCATTCTGGCGGTGTTACTGATTCATGAAAAGATATCAAGGTTGGGAGTCTTTGGCATTGTAGTTATTGTCTTGGGCATCTATGTGATCCATCTCAAGGCCTTCAATCTCCGATCATTCCTCGAGCCTCTTCGGGCCGTTAAGGGAAGCGGTTCAATTTGGGCCCTTTCTACGGGGGTCACCATTGCGGGCTATTCCCTGGTGGACAAGGTCGGCGTAGGCATTGTCTTCACCCCGGTTTACATTTATCTGATGTTCGTTCTTGCCTGGGCGATGCTGTGTCCCTGGGTATTGGTTCGTGAAAGAGGTCTCATATTAAAAGAATGGCGTCTCAACAAAAGAGCCATATTAACTGTCGGTTTTTTGGACCTTTTCACCTATATGATGGTCCTCTTCGCCATGACGTTTTCAAAAGTGAGTTACGTTGTCGCGGTGAGAGAGGTCAGTATTGTATTTTCTGCCCTATACGGCATCCTATGGCTAAATGAGAGACACGGCGTACAGAAAATGGCGGGGGCTGTTCTGATAGCCCTTGGCGTAATAATGATCGGCCTCGCCCGTTAGGGCCTCCAATTCCAATGAACCATTTTACTTGGTCCTTGACAAAGGAAGTCGGCTTGATAGAATACCCACGATTTTTATGCATAATTACAGTTAGTTAACGCCAGCACGATTTAGATGAACCAGTACTTGGCAGAGGCATAGTCTGTGAACCTTTCAATTAAGGGAAACATGAAATGCCAGTTACTGAATACCCCTAACACTTGACGAGAAACGAAAAGCACGAAAGGCAAGGGAGGCTTACAATGTTAAAAAGGCTTTATGTGAACAACTATCGTTGCCTCGTCAACTTCGAGATGGAATTTAACGAGTTGACGCTTTTGGTGGGACCTAATGGCGGTGGCAAGTCGACCCTGCTTGATTTGCTTTACGGGATCCGTCACTTGATCGTGGACAATGCCAAGGCTAGCGAAGTGTTTCCCCCGGAGGATCTCAACGCCTGGGTTAATAAGACAGAACAATCCTTCGAGCTCGACGTGCAGACCAAGGATGGTCTATTTTCCTATAAGCTGGTCATCTCACATAATCCCGACATCAAAAAGCAACGGATTGAGCTTGAACATCTTTTGGTCGATGGTAAGCCACTATTTGAATTCAAGCAAGGAGATGTGCAGCTTTACCACGATGATCACAAACCGGGACCGAAATATGCCTTCGATTGGAGCGTCTCAGCTTTGGCCACTATCGTCCCTAGGAAAGACAACAAGAAACTAACATTTTTCAAGAAATGGGTGGAGATGCTATTTATCGTTAGCCTCCAGCCCACGGCCATGACCTCGGAAACTGAAGAGGAATCGGCCTGGCTCAACCGCGACGGTAGCAATTTTGCCTCATGGTACAGGTATCTCTCTCAGGAGCACCAGGATAAGATCTTCCAGTTAACAGAACAATTGCGCGATACTGTTCCCGGCTTCCACGCTTTCAAGCTGGAGCAGGCCGGAAAACACAGGATTCTCAAAGTTGGGTTCAGCAGCGATCTTGAAAACTCCTCTCCGATTTTTTTTGACTTCGAACAGCTCTCCGACGGACAGCGTGTAATGATCGTCCTTTATTCGCTTCTGCTCGGCTTGCAGGATTTAGGGCACACTGTTTTTCTCGACGAGCCTGATAACTATGTCGCGCTGCCTGAAATCCAACCTTGGCTCATGGAACTCAATGACGTCTGCGGGGAGGGTTTTCCCCAAGCGGTACTCATCAGCCATCACCCTGAACTCATTGATTACCTCGGACCGGAGTGCGGCAAGTGGATTGAGCGAGACTCACTTGGCCCAGCGCGGGTGAAGAAGCTGCCGGAACAGATTGAGAAAGGCCTGAGGCTTTCAGAACAAATCGCCCGGGGGTGGACGGAATGAGCAAACGACGCGTGAAAATCGTTCTTCTCTGCGAGGATTCACAACACGAAGCCTTTACCAGACGATTTCTCAAAGGGATAGGTTGGAACACGAGAGAACTGCGAGTAGAAAAAAGTCCTTCAGGCGGTGGCCCCGCAGAACAGTGGGTGAGAGAAAAATTTCCGAATGAGCTCAAGGTGTATCGTCAGCGCAGGCAGCGAGCGGCTTCCGCATTGATCGCGATGATCGACGCGGACACGAAAAGCGTAAAAGAAAGGATCAATGAGTTCGAAGCTGTATGCAATGGTAGGGAGGTGCCATTTCGGACCGATGATGAGGCCGTAGCCATAACGGTGCCCAAACGCAATATCGAAACCTGGATTCATCACTGCAATGGAGAACAGGTGAATGAAGAGGATTCTTATCAAAAACTGGAGAGAGAACGCGGCTGCAAACCTGCAGTGAACAATTTAGTGCGAATGTGCAAATCAAGTGGATTGGAAGAGGATGCACCTCCGGCGTTAGCAGTGGCTTGCAATGAGTACGAAACCAGAATTAGTCCAGTCATATAAGTGAAGGTGGACGTCGCCTTCCCTCGCCTTTTCACCGGTTAGCAAAATCGAAGGTGGCTTGCGGGAAAATGAAGCGAGGGTACAAGCAGAAATAACAATGGTATACAAACTTTTTACGCGCGTAGCCCTGGGAGAAGATTTCCCTGCGTATGGGCTTCATAAAGGCGATCTGGCCACCATTGTTGAAAGGCACGAAGGTGAACCGGGCCAAGAGACGGGCTATTCATTGGAAGTTTTCAACGCTGTTGGTGAAACCATTACCGTGCTGGTCGTGGAGGAATCGAAAATCAATCCCGTCAAAGGAAATGAGATTCTTCATGTCAGGCGCTTTGACAAGGTAGCAGCCATACGAATGAGGCTCGGTAGCAGTAAAAAGGATGAATATCACCTGGCTTTTCCGCCAATGAGGCCTACAGCTCCTTCAGAATTGTCCAGTAACGAGTGCAAGTCAACCCAACATGAACCAGGACTTAATAGCCTCAAATGACTCTCTGGGCCAATGGCCAACTTGGTCCTTAATGATTCATTATGGGGAACTATAGAGGTTGGCTAAAAGGAGGAGCACTATAGGACTAACGGCGATGACGATGGGAGAAATGAAACCAATGAGAATATGAACTAAGATTATTGGACTTGGAAAATGTTGTTCTGAAAGGAAGAAAGAGTGAATTAGGTTATGATTGGGTGGAGAATACTTGAAAATGGCTTGATTTCGTTATCAAAGCAGGATAGCAAACACAGCGAATTTTTCGGTATAGGTTTGGTAGTAGAAACTTAAATGGACACTGTTTTAATTTCGAATAGGATAATATCGTTGAACGGTGGAAGTCCGCTCTATTTGATGCTTTCTGCAGCCATGAGATCCATGATTACATCCTCATTTAAACACTTATTATCCAATATAA
>CAYWMP010000014.1:0-54010 GCA_964459445.1 uncultured Desulfobacteraceae bacterium | reverse complement strand
AAGTTATATTATGGAATAAATTAATAATACATGCATTTTTTGTGCCCTTTTATGCAATCAGACAAAATATCGTCAAAGAGGGCGAAGGAAACAGCGGCCTATTCCTTATCATCCTCTTCCTTATCATCTTCTTTCCTAACATCCTCAGGCTCCTCAACCTTCTTGCCCTGCCGCCGCGCCAGTTTTTCTTTTGCCTTTTTCTTTCGCTTAAGCTCCTTTTGCAATTTTTTAAAGCTGTGAACGTTGCGCTTCGCCATAATCACTTCCTTTCCTTAGTTGTTTCCGACATCTTTTGGAGGATGTTCTCCAGGTTTTCGAGCTCTCTCCCGTATTCGGCCCAATTCCCATCGCGCAGGTGGGCTTTGGCCCTATTGTAGTGCTCCAAGGCTAGGACACTGAGATTCGAATCATCCGGCGTTTGAGCAAGAGACACAGGCGCCGCTTTTTTGGCGATGACTTGCCCTCCCAATACGCTTCTCAAGGCCTTGTCAAGATTTTCCTCCATAATGAGCCGGTTGCCTAGAGCGACAATAACCCTCTTGAGTTCCGGCAAGGAAGCGGACCGTGATTTGTCCGGTTGAGTTGGGGCCTGCCTCCCTCTTCTTTGGGGTCTTTGAGAACCTCCGGGTTGAGCCGATCCCGCAGCAGCCGTTTCGCTTACTTCCTGTTTGGCCTCTAAATAAACCGGTTCCACATATATAAAGCTGTCGCTGACGGGAATGGCCAATAGATTGCCCCTGATGACTCTGGAACCTCTCTGTCCCCATAAACTCAGTTCCCTGGAGATTTCGGTTTGCTGATCCACCCTGGCTTCAATCTGCATCGGGCCATAGACGAGTTTTTCCTTGGGTAATTTGTAGACCAAGAGATTCCCATAGTTGGGCGGGTCACTCCTGGCCGCCAGCCAGCCAATCATATTGTCCTTCTTGGACGGGGTGAAAGGAATCATCAGAAAGAATTCCTCCCGGTCGTCCTCCGGCAATTTGATAATGATATAATAGGGCTCCATTTCTTGCCGGCTATCGCCATACAACTCATCAGGAATCTGCCAGAGGTCTTCCTGGTTATAGAAAACCTGGGCATCTTCCATGTGATATTTCGTGTAGGTATCCACCTGGATTTTGAGAAGGTCCTTGGGGTATCGGATGTGATTTTTCAGATCCGCGGGCATGTCCTCAAAGGGTTTAAACAGGTCCGGAAATATCTTTGAATAGGTTTTAACAATGGGGTCCTTTTCATCGATCATGTAGAAAACCACCTCCCCATTATAGGCGTCGACGGTTACCTTGACCGAATTACGGATATAGTTCAGCCTTTTGTTTTTTAAGCGGCCACGGGATTGGCTGGAATAGGGATACATATCAGAAGTCGTGTAGGCGTCCTGAATCCAATAGAGCCTTCCCCCGGATACGACAAGGTAAGGATCGCTGTCGTAATCAAGAAAGGGGGCAATCAAACCCGCCCGCTTGGCAATCCGGCGATTATACATGATTCGACTTTCGGGGCTCAAATAGGTGGTAAAGAGGATCTGCGGATCCAAAAATTCAGCGGCAAACAAAAGCCTCCTGAAAAAGGATTTGATGGGGACCCCTCCCTTTCCCCGGTAGGTTGTATAGACGTTCTTGTCCCCTTTAGGATAATCGAATTCCTCGGTCCTGGTTTTCACAAGAACATAATCATCGGTTTTTTCACCATAGTAGATTTCGGGACGCTCAACCTTGAGGTCGGGTACAAAGGAAGGCGGCAGGTCTTTGATGAAGAGGTGGGGCAGGCCTTCGCTGGTCACTTCATTGACCGGGCTTGAGGCCAATCCGTAACCATGGGTGTAGATGAGATGCCTGTTGACCCAGGTATTGGCCTGGGGGGGAAGCTGATTGACAACCAGTTCCCTGGCGGCCAACATGACCTGCCGGTACTCGTCATTGATATGGTAACGATCTACGTCCACATTGTTGAAATCGTAGTAAAGACGTATGGATTGAATCTGTCTGTAGGTTTGAAGTAAAGGTCTTTCATCCCAGATTCGAATATTTTGAATCGTTACATCATGCTTTTCGATGTCCTCTGCAGTCAGTTCGTTGCTAACTTGAAATTCGACTTCCTGGATTTTGTTCAGATTAAATGCCTTGCGGGTATAATCAATATTATGGGCAATGTAGGGCGATTCTTTGGCCAACTCATTGGGCTTAACCACGAATTTTTGCACCAGTAAAGGGAGCCCGGTCGCGAGCACCAGCATGGCGCCCACCCAGATTCCTCCTCCCACCCAGATCAATTTGGTTCTGAATCTAAAGGCGTTTAGGAATAGGATTACGGCAAAACCCAGGGAGAAAAGAATCAAGATTCTATAGGCCAGAACCTTGATATGAACATCGGTGTAGCTGGCGCCAAAGGCAGGCCCCTGCGTTGAATACAAAAGCCCGTACACTTTCAGATGATAACCCCAGGCCAAGAGAAGAACAAAGATCCCTGCCAAAAAAACAAGGTGCTTTTTTGCATTCGGTGAGATGATGATTTTGGGCAATGAGGTTGGGATACCCTCCGCCGGATTAAGATCGCCTTCAATTTGAAGGGCGCCGTTTTTCAGATACCAACCCATCGTGACCAAACCGGCCATAAGGATAAGAACCGATAAACCGTTTCGAACGTAAATATAAAAGGGCAGAGAGAACAGGTAATAGCCGATGTCTTGGTTAAAGATAGGATCCGTGCTGCCAAAGGGCTGTTGGTTCAGAAATCGCAGGACCATATCCCACTGGAGGGAACCCTTTGATGCAATCGTAAAGCTAAGAATCAGAATAAATGCGATGAGGAGGGTATTGAGCGCCCTGCCGGAAAGGCCAATCTGGGAAACATAACCGTCGATGGCTTTTGAGGTTGTGCCCGAACCATCGCTCGGGTTCAAACGATGAGCGGCATAAAGATTAATGCAAATGATGACAATCAAAAGCAACCAAACCAGAAATCCGAAACCGAATCGGCTCAAAAGCATGGTCCAGAATATAGGTGAAAAGCCCAGGTTATCAAACCAAAGCCAGTCCGGATAGATTGAAACGGCTGACCAGAGCAGTAGAGCAGCAATAATTCCCAACCCGATAATAACTAGTTTCTTACTCATATCTTTTTCTCCCTAGGACGATGCCTTTGTGGTTTTTAAACTCATGGAAAATACTTCTGTAAAAAAGCGACTGAATTATGCCACTACCATTCGAGCGGAACTGAAAAGCGAAGGTTTTAAACCCGCCAGAAGTAAGGCGGGTAAACCTGGTGAATGGAATAATGGACTGCTAAGGGAGGTTAGCACGTTCTTAAAGGAAAACGAAGGGATAAATACCACGGAAAGGCAAACAGGTTTAGATCGCCGACCGGCCTATATAAGTTTGGGGGAAATCATAATATAGTGGATGCCTAGTGAAAGATGGGAATTATCAGAAAATATAAACGATTTTCAGTGGGATAGGTCGCGGTATCCGGTGGCGGATTAAGGCTGTGTTTTGGTTTGAACGTTAGAAACCCGGCCCCAAGGGTCGGATTTCCAACGCTACAATTGGATGATCTAATCGCTGATGAATAACTTTTTAGCTAATGAATCACAAAATTTTTCTAATCCAGGACGTGTATGTTTCTAACTGAACAGATATCCTTTAGCGCTTCCGGCCAGACCGTGACACTCACCTCCCCGAGATGGGCGGTTCTGAGCAGGTACATAAAGGTCCTTGACTGGCCGATACCGCCCCCGATGCTCAATGGAATCTCGTCATTTAGGATGGCCTGGTGATAGGGTAATTCGAGGAAATCTTCCTGTCCCGTCTCTTTGAGCTGCTGGATCATGGTGTCCTTGGTCACGCGAATACCCATGGATGTGAGTTCGTGGCGGCGTTGGGTGATGGGGTTCCAGACAAGGATGTCACCATTGAGGCCGTGCAACGGTTTCCCGTTTTTCTCGATGGTCGGCACAATCCAGTCATCGTAATCCGCAGCGCGCATCTCGTGGGGATAGCCGTCCTCAAGGGTGTAACCGATACCGATGATAAAAATGGCCGGTGATACCTCCTGGATCATTTTGGTCTCACGCTGCTTGCGAGGTAGATCCGGATAGCGTTCAAGGATTTCCTCCGCGTGGAAGAATTCCAGCTTTTTGGGAAAGTCGGGATATTTGTCGGTATTCAGCCCAGGAAACTCCTTTTTCACCATTTGGCCCGCTTCATAGAGAACCTCCCAGATGTTATCAACAACTTTTTTCAGAAAGTCCAGGTTGCGCATATCCTCGATGATGACACGTTCCCAGTCCCACTGGTCTACATAGGCACTGTGATCATGATCAAGGAAATAGTCCTTGCGCACGGCCCGCATATCCGTGCAGATGCCCTCGCCGACCTCGCAATCAAACTGTTTCAATGCCATGCGCTTCCATTTGGTGGCGGCCTGGACCACTTGGGTCTCAATCCGCTTGTCCAACCCCAGTCCGCAGGGAAACTCGATGGGTGTTCGTGAGCCGTCACGATCCAAATAGTCATTGACGCCACTCTCTTTTGTCACAATGAGCGGCACTTGGACCATGAAGAGGTTGAGGGCCTTGCAGAGGTTTTCCTCGATAAAGTTTTTGACCCTGTAGAGCGCTTTCATCCTATCCTTAGGGCCCAATAGGGGGCTGTAGTCATTGGGCAAAATCTTTTCAACTTCTTCATAGGTACTGATGCCCGGTCCGGCTAGATCTGCTGTCTTGTCCAACATAGTTTACCTCCTAAGTTTTGATCAACTTAACTTTCTAGAACAGCGCAGCATTTTGATCAACAAAAAAGCGTAAAAATGAAACTATTGACACGCGATACCGGTTTTTTTATTTATAAAAGTCACTCAAATCAAAAACCAGACGGGAGGAAAGCATGAGAAAAATCAAGCTTGAGGAGTACAACGAGCATTCTTTTCAGGAGGCAGGCATCGACAAGGCGATTTTGGCATTAGGTTCCTGCGAGAGCCACGGAGAGCATCTCCCTTTCGGCACGGATACGTTCGCTAGTTACGGTATAGCGTGCGAGGTGGCCAGTAGACTTGAAAGCGCCATCGTTGTGCCGCCGCTCTGGTACGGCATGAGCCTTCATTATCGTCACAAACCCATGTGCATTTCTCTGACTAACGACACGTTGATCCAAGTCGTACGAGATGTCTTGGAATCATTGCGCTATTGGGGTCTTAATAAGGTGCTTGTCATTAACGGACATGACGGTAACATTCCCCCTATCGAAATTGCCGCCAGGGACATGAAGGTCAAATATCCCGATTACAAGCTTGCCGTTCTCGATGCCTGGTGGATGACTTTGGGTAATTTGTTGCCCACGGACACCTTCGAGGTCGGGGATGGCTTGGGGCACGGGGGTGAAGGAGAGACGTCCATGACCCTTGCGATAGTCCCCGAGCTTGTAGATATGAGTCGTGCTGAAGGCATGATTCCGGAGATGGATGAGAACGTAAAACTGATTTGGAATTTCCAGGAACTGACGGATTTCGGGGCAAGCGGTGCACCACAAAAAGGAACGGTCGAAAAAGGAAAGAAAATGAAACAGGTATTGGTGGATTACCTCGTTGATTTCGTAGAGAAGATGGACAAGACGGATTGGAAGGTTACGAAGAAGGCATATCCTTCAGAATGAGCGGGCTTGGTTGATCCCATTTTTCTACCTCATTTAAGGCCATCTGCGAAACGCCTTCAAACACCGAGGGCCAAAGCCGCCACAGCGGTCAGATCACCCACTCAAGGCCCGGTAAAGTGCCGGCAACAGTGGGATATAAGCCTCAATGAATAGGTTGAGGCCCGTCCTGAATCGTTTTAAAGGAGGAAATCATCGTGAAAACCGTGAAGATCAGTGCGGGACCGTTTCATTTCCTGGCGCGGATGGAAGAGGACGAAGCGCCGAAGACGTGCACGGTTTTTTCGCGTCTACTGCCCTACCGGAACAAGATCATTCACGTGCGCTGGAGCGGGGAAGCGGTATGGATACCCCTAGGCGATCTTGATCTGGGTCTGGGATACGAAAACCACACGAGCCATCCTTCCCGCGGCGACATCCTGCTTTACCCAGGCGGAATCAGCGAAACAGAAATCCTGTTTCCCTATGGCAGTACCTGCTTTGCCAGCAAGATGGGTCAGCTAGCCGGAAATCATTTCCTCACCATCGTCGAAGGTCAGGAACATTTTCAAGCTTTGGGCAAAATGGTCCTCTGGGAGGGCGCCCAGGAAATCCTTTTCGAAAAGGTCTGAGGATCCCCATGGGCAGCCTCTTAGCTTCGCTGGCGCCCTTTGAACGCTAGCCCATAGGGTTCGCGCTCCACGAAACGCCCATGCTCGAGTCGGCCGACAAACTCACCATTATCCACGATCAGGTCGCCCCGCAGAAACACCTTTTCCGCTCTTCCTTTCTGCTCAAACCCTTCGTAGGCATTGTAGTCGATGCCCTGATGGGAGGTCTTCACACTGATGGTCCCACTGTATTCGGGATCAAATATCACGATATCCGCATCTGCGCCCGCGGTCAGGCTGCCTTTTTGAGGAAACATTCCATAGAATTTTGCCGGTGCAGTAGCGAATACATCCACCATCCGTTGGAGGGACAATTTACCGGTTACCACCCCGTAGGTGTGCAGGATTGCAAGGCGGTTCTCGACGCCCGGAGCGCCGTTCGGGATCTTGGTGAAGTCCCCGCGGCCCAGTTCTTTTTGCTCCTTGAAGTTGAACGCGCAGTGGTCCGACCCCACAACTTGAAGCCAGCCGTTCTCAATGGCTTGCCACAACGCATCGTGGTGAGGTCCCTCCCGCAAGGCCGGTGAACACACATATTTAGCTCCTTCGAAATCGGGTTTGGCCAGGTTTTCCACTCCCAGGGTCATGTAGTGGGGGCAGGTCTCCCCGAATATCTCCACACCTTCCATATAGGCCGATCGGATAGCCTGCATAGCTTCCGTGCATGACACATGCACGATAAATAGGGGGGCGTTCGCAGCCTTGGCCAGGCAGGCGGCGCGGGCTGTGGCCTCTGATTCCACCACCGGCGGGCGGCTCGTGGCATGATATTTGGGATCCGTCCACCCCTTGGCGAGGCACTCCTGCTGCATCTCATCAATCACGTGGCCGTTTTCTGCGTGCAGCATGGGCATCATCCCCACTTTCTCGGTTGCCTTGAGCATGCGGTAGATGATCGCGTCATCGCACATGAACGGGGTGCCTTTGTAGGCCATGAACAGCTTGATGGTTGAAATCCCGGCCTTGATGAGTTCGGGCAGTTCTTCAAAGACGCCCTCCTTGCTTGCATCCATAAGGATGGCATGGAAACTATAGTCTACCGGGCATTTGCCATCCGCCTCTTCTTCACGATGTTTCGCAATGGAGTCCATAAGACTCATGCCTTTCGGCTGCGGAGCGAAATCGATGATCGTGGTCGTGCCCCCAACCGCCGCTCCTGCCGCGGTATCGAAGCTGGCCGTGTGGGTTCCCATGAAAGGGAGTTTGAAATGGGTATGGCCATCGATCCCGCCTGGAAAAACGTACTTCCCGGTGGCATCCACCGTCTCATCGGCACGTCCCTCAAGCCCACTCCCGAGGGCAACGATCTTCTCACCCTCGATCAAAATATCGCCCTTGAACTGCTCGGACGCACTCACGATCGTTCCACCCTTGATTATCTTTGCCATCTTCAGAATTCCTCCATCTTTGATGTTATTCAGAGAATAAGTCTCACCATCACTCTTTCGATAAACTCTTCAGTGTTTCAACGAGCACCTCCAATCCCTTTTCAACATCGGCCCATTCCGTCCATTCCAGGGGTGAATGGCTGATTCCGTGCACGCTGGGGACGAAGATCATTCCCGTCTTTATCTTTTCGGCAATATTCTGTGCGTCGTGTCCGGCTCCGCTGCTCATCCGTTTTGATGAAATCTCCAGTTTCTTGGCCGATTCTTCGATCACACGGGTGACCTCCTTTGAAAGGGGAACCGGATTATGTATGGCCGGCATCTGAATTTCCGTCATAACATCGTATCGGGCTTCGAGGTTCTCTATGAAATCAACGATTTCCTGGATCAGGTCTTCCATATGTTCCCGGTTCACATCCCGAATATCGATCCCCAACTCCACTCTACCGGGGACGACATTGGTTCCGTTGGGAAACACATTTAGCCGGCCGACCGTCCCAACCGTCGAACTACCCAGTTCCTCCACCATTTCGTTGGCCCGCTTGTTTACAAAAGTGACGACGTCCGAAGCAGCGACCAAGGCGTCCTTTCTCATATTCATGGGGGTGGTGCCCGCATGATTCTCCTGACCCGTGATGGTCACCAACATCCAGGCCAATCCGGTGATATCCTGCACAATCCCGATCGGAGTCCCTTCTTCATATAGGATCGGTCCCTGTTCGATGTGCATCTCGATCATGAATTCCACGTCATCAAGACTCCGGATGGACGTGCCCCGGTATCCCATACCATCCAGCGCATCCTGCAGCGTTCGTCCCTTCTCATCCCTCAGGTCCAGGGCCTGCTTTAATGGAACCTTGCCTGTCAGGACTGAACTTCCCAGGAGCACCTGTTTGAAAGCCGACGCCTCTTCCCCGGTAAAGATTGCCACCTCCAGGGGTCTTTTGTTTTCGAAGTTCTCCTCCTTGAGCCTTTGCACTGCTTCTATAGCGCCAAAGACTCCCAAGGCGCCGTCAAACATACCGCCGTTCCGAACCGAATCCACGTGGGAACCGCACATCACCGAACCTAAACCAGGCTTGGATCCGTCTCGTCTCCCAAAGATGTTCCCTACGGCATCAAACGCCACCCGGAGGCCCGCTTCTTCCATACATCGAACGGCGTAGTCCCTGATCTGCCGGTTCTCCTTGGAGCCGGCGGGCCGAGTAACCCCAATATCCAGGCTGAGTTGGTCGCACCGCTCGACTCTTACCGATCCGGGCCTCCCGATTCCTCCTGTCTCGACGAGGCGTCCCTTTAACCGCGCAATTCCACTCATATTTGTGCTCCGGAATTCGTACCTGTTGGACCAAAAAAAGAATTACAGAATTGCCTAATGTTGTCAAGCATCAGCGCGGATGCAGCCAGGGTGTTTCGGAAAGTGTGATCTCAATCTGCCCTAATGACACCGCCGCTTTCCTCTGGGAGATTCACTTGACACAAAAAATGAACCATCTTAATGTACAAATCTTACAAGAAGCTCATCGGAAAGAGGAGAGCGAGAACATGCGTGATTCCCCCCTGCATTATCAAAGTATCACCGAACTTACCCGCAGTCTCCGGCAAAGCGAAATCTCCCCGGTGGAGCTCACGGGGCATTACCTTGCTCGAATCGAATCCCTGGATGCAAAGCTGAATGCCTATCGTCTCGTATGTGGTGACCGGGCCATGGAGGAGGCACGTGCGGCAGAAACCGCTTTGCGTGCTGGAAAGGACCTGGATGTCCTGCACGGTGTCCCGTATTCAGTCAAAGACCTTTTTGACATCAAGGGATTGCCTACTACCGCAGGCACAAGTCTGCTCGAAGAGAATATCGCTGCGAGGAGTGCGCACGTGTGCCGCAAACTTGGAAGCGCGGGGATGAACCTGCTGGGCAAGACCAACACCGTTCAATTCGCTTATGGCGGTGTGGGCATTAATCACGACCATGGCACCCCATGGAATCCCTGGTGCAAGACCCATCATGTTCCCGGTGGGTCAAGCAGCGGCTCCGCTGTGGCTGTGGCCGCCGGTATGGCGCCTGTGGCGTTAGGAACCGACACGGCGGGATCGGTGCGCATCCCAGCTTCCCTGTGCGGTATAGTAGGCCTAAAGACTACGGTGGGCCGAATCGGGCGTTCGGGTGTGTATCCATTGAGTTGGAGCCTCGACTCGGTAGGGGTTTTGAGCCGGTCAGTGGAAGATGCTGCTTTTGTATATCAGTGCATGCAAGGCGCGGACCGAGACGATGAGACCACCTGGGGGCTGGCTCAACCGGATACGCTAAAAGACTTAAAAAAGGGTGTGCAGGGGATGCGATTGGCCTTTGCCGAATCCGTATTCTGGGAAAACGTCCACCCGGAAATCGAGAAGGCGGTGCGGAAATGCGGCAGTGTGTTCGAGGAACTTGGGGCGCGGGTAAGCAGCGTCGCATTCTCTGAAGCCGAGGAGGCCCGGCAACTCAACCCCAAAGGGCTGATTATTGCTGCTGAAGCCTATACGCTCAACAAGAAATGGTTGGAAGAGCATTTTGATCGCCTGGATCCGATTGTATCTCACCGAATGATCAACGGCAAGAAAGCAGAGGCCAGCGAATATCTTCTAAATAATTTTAGTTGGAAACAGCTCAGGGCAAAGGCGGTAAACGCCTTGACAGATGTGGATGCGCTG
Organism: uncultured Desulfobacteraceae bacterium; assembly: GCA_964459445.1. Taxonomy (GTDB): domain Bacteria; phylum Desulfobacterota; class DSM-4660; order Desulfatiglandales; family HGW-15; genus CAYWMP01. Next base: position 43,636 of record CAYWMP010000014.1, on the reverse strand, counting down.
CTTGTGCCGACAACCGTTATCCCCGCTCTTCAGGTAACCGATGTTGATGCCGATATGGATCGTTACGCCGATTTTAACATTACCTATCTTCGCAACACATCAATCGGCAGTACCCTGAATATGTGCGGCTTGAGCGTGCCCTGCGGATTCACGCAAAAAGGGCTTCCCATAGGACTGATGGTCTATGGGAAGCCCTTTCAAGAAGATGTGGTGCTCCGTGTCGGCTATGCCTTTCAACAGGCTACCGACTGGCACCGACGCACCCCGGATCTAACCTGGGCCGTCTAAGAATGATTCAGCTACGGCTGCTATTTCGGATTCTTGGCAGCGAAATCCTCGGCCATTTCTGACAAGGTACACCACCTGATCCCTGAGTGCTGATTAATATAGTCGATCAGCTTCTCGTGCATCAGAATGCACTGCGGTCTTCCACTCACATCCGGATGAATAGTCATGGGGAAAACGGCATCATCATATTCCCGGTACATGAAATCAAACTGATCCTTCCATAGCTGCAGGATTACATCGGGGGACACCCAGCCAAAACTATTCGGCGCCTTCTTAATAAACATCATCGGGGGAAGATCGTCCAAGTACCAGTTCGCCGGGATCTCGATCACATCCGTTTCTTCACCCCACTCCATGGGTTTCATCCATTCATCCGGATCCTTGCTGTAGTCTATCGGATAGATCGTTTCGGCTGTGGGCGCATAATAACACTGGAAGTCGTGGTGCATCAGGCTGTGATCGTACTTGACACCATACTTCTGGAGCAGATCAATCGTATTGGGACTCAGTTCCCACCAGGGAGCCACATATCCCACGGGTTCCTTGCCTGCCAACTTTGTCAACACCTCCACAGTCTTGACGAGGATCTTTTCTTCCTGCTCGCGCGTCATGGCCAGCGGATTCTCGTGGCTGTAACCATGAAGCCCAATCTCATGTCCTTCGTCTACAATCTGTTTGCACTCGTCAGGAAACGTCTCAGCAGACTGCCCGGGAGTAAACCAAGTTGCGCGGATGTTCTTGGTTTTGAAGAGCTTTATTAGTCTGGGAATACCCACCTTACCGGCAAAGACCCCTCTGGTAATATCATCCGGTGAATCCTCCCCTCCATAGGAACCAATCCAGCCGGCAACGGCATCAATGTCAACACCATAGCCCACTTTGATGTCCTTTTCTGCCATTTCATAGCCCTCCTTTCTCTAGTTGCATTATGTCAAGAGATCGCACTGATCCACCAATGCGAACGGTCCGCACGATATCTATAAAAACAACTGCTCGCCCCGGTCGTGCCCGGAAACGATACCTGCCCTCTTACAGGGAATATGAAGGGAATGTCAAGATTTTTGTAGGAGCGCGCCTTGGCGTGATACGTAGGTAAACAGGGAACATGAGATCGCCCATGTGGAGCCCATTACGGCCCTTTTTCACCTTGACAAGAGAGCACTTCATTTTATAAGGAAAAACGACCGATGCTTGACAGCCGACCGGCGGAGGGATAAGATTTTAGAATCGACTTTTGTCGGAGCAAGGGGGGTGTGCTAAGCCTTTTGGAACGAGTTTCCCCCTGTGATCGTGCAGGGACCCAGAGCCAAAAAACTTAACAGACCACAAACCCATATCAAGACAATTTGTGATCTTTGGAGATGAGAGGATACCCGTTAACCTGAACAAGGAGGCTACCATGAATGAAAAAGGAAGGAACAGAGGCAAGAAAGGCAACCCAAAAAACCCGACGAAGGCCAAGAAGGAGACAACGTGGGCGAACCGTAAGATAAGCCGCCGCACGCTGTTAAAGGGCGCTGTCGCGGCGGCTGGAATGGCAGCCGGCTCTGGCGTGATTACTGGATTCCCGACAATCTGGGCGCAGAAAATCAAGGACGTCAAGCTTCTTCAAGTGGGCGGCTCCTACTCTTCAATTATCGACATCGCCAGACAGGCGAAGAAAGAACTCGGCTTTACGGTCGAAATGCAGAATGCTTCGTCCGATGCCCTGGTCAACCGCGTGGCCACGCAACCGAAGTCGCTGGACATCGCCGATATCGAATACTGGATGGTGCCGAAGCTGGTTCCGCGCGGCGTGCTCGGGGGAATCGATACTAAACGCTTCAAGCTGTGGGACAAGATCGTTCCCATCTTCACGAAGGGCGAGTACCCGGACGGCAGAAAGGTCTCGCGCCAGGGTATGTTGCCATACGAGGTGCAATACCTTGATGGGCCGGGTTCGAAGAAATTCCATGACGGTCAGAGCCAGTGGGCAACCCTGGTCCCGACCATCTACAACGCCGACACCCTGGGCATCCGTCCTGATATCATCAACCGGCCGATCGAGCACTGGCACGAGTTGTTGAATCCGGAGTTTAAAGGCAAGGCGGCCATTCTTGATGTTCCGGCCATCGGTGTTATGGATGCTGCTATGGCCATCGAGTCGCGCGGCGACATCAAATACGGCGACAAGGGCAACATGACCCGCGAGGAGATCGACAAGACCATCAAAATCCTTATTGATGCCAAGAAATCCGGGCAGTTCCGCGCTTTCTGGACGACGTTCGACGAGTCTGTGAACCTAATGGCCTCAGGCGAGGTGGTGATTCAGTCCATGTGGTCGCCGGCGGTCACGGCAGTGCGGGCGCGCGGCATCCCGTGCTACTACACACCGCTGAAGGAAGGTTACCGCGCTTGGGCTTCCGGCTCATGCCCGATGAAACATCTGAGCGGCCTCGAGCTGGAGGCAGCCTACGAGTACATCAACTGGCACCAGTCCGGTTGGCAGGGCGGGTTCATCGCCAAGCAAGGCTACTACAGCTCCATTCCGGAAACGGCCAGGAAATTCATGACCGAGGACGAGTGGGGATATTGGTACGATGGCAAGGCGGCCAAAGGCGAAATCAAGGATCCCTATGGCAATCCCATGGAGAAGGCAGGACACGTGCGTGACGGCGGTTCCTTCTGGGAGCGCATGGGCAACGTCGCTTGTTGGAACACGGTGATGGACGAAAACCGCTATATGATCCGCAAGTGGAACGAGTTCATCGCAGCCTAAATTGAAGATTTTATATATCGGCGGGACTGTTTCGGGCAGTCCCGCTGTTCTATTCTCTCCCTACCCGTACAGGAATCCGAGATGAAACTGTCTCAGAGGATTGTCTCTTATCTTCAAGTGGCGCCGTTGGCGCTCGTGCTCCTGGTGTTTCTGGGGGTACCGCTGGTGATGATATTGACCGTCAGCTTCTTCGACTACGACGAGTTCGACCTCATCCCCGCGTTCATCCTCGGCAATTATATTGAGTTAGTCAAATCGGGGCTAACGTACACGCTCTATTGGAACACCATCAAAATGGCCGCTATGGTCTGGGCACTGACACTGGTGATAGGATTCATGGTCTCCTATTTCCTGGTGTTCCATGTGCGATCGTTGTTTTGGAAGATCGCGCTGTTCCTGGTGTGCACCGTTCCTTTCTGGACATCCAACGTCATCCGCATGATTTCGTGGATCCCATTTCTCGGGCGCAACGGTCTTTTCAATCAGTCGTTAATAGCGCTCGGCATCACCGATCAACCCTTGGAATTCCTGTTGTTTTCCGATTTCGCGGTGGTGCTCGCCTATATCCACCTATTCACCCTATTTATGGTGGTGACGCTGTTCAACTCCATGGCGCGCATCGACCCGGCTGTGATCGAAGCTGCCGTGGACGGCGGCGCCAGCCGCTGGCAGGTGATCACTCAAATAGTCATTCCCCTCTCCAAGACTGGGATTGCGCTCGGCTCAATCTTCGTCATAGCCCTCGTCATGGGCGACTTTTTCGTGGTCAAGATCATGAGCGGCGGGCAGAGCGCCTCGGTGGTTTTAGCGATGTATAACGAGATTGCATTGCTGCAGTATCCGCCGGCGGCTGCCAGCGCGGTCGTGTTGGTCATCGTCGTTTCGTTGATGGTGTCGGGGATCCTTCGCATCGTCGACGTGCGAAAAGAGCTTTCAGGATAAGGGGGGAGATCGGTAATTATGGCAAAGAAAAGCTACGGAAAGCGTCCCTGGACCTTTTATGCCCTGGCGGCGTTTTTCATACTCTTCGTGATGTTTCTCTATGGCCCCATGTCCGCCATCTACATCCTTTCTTTCCAGGGACCGACCGGCGGCCTCACATTTCCCATGAACGGGGTCTCGTTGAAATGGTTCTTTGCCCTGTTCGAGCAACAGCGGACAGGTGATTTCGCCGGCTCATTCTTACGTTCGATGGGGTTGGCGGTGATCGTTCTCGGCCTGACAGTGACCCTCTCGGTGATGGCGGGACTGGCCTTCCGCCGGCGGTTTTTCGGCTCGACGTTCGTCTTCTACATGGCCATCGCCAGCCTGATCATGCCGGGATTACTGATTGGACTGGGCATCGGCCTTATGTTCCAGTTTTTCGACATTCCGACCGGATGGTACAGCTCGGCCCTCGGCGCCCATCTTACCTGGACCCTGCCCTTCGGGCTGCTTATCATGTTTGCGGTCCTGAGCCGTTTTAACAAGGAGTACGAGGAGGCGGGACGCGACCTAGGAGCCAGCAACCAGATGATTCTTTGGAACATCCTGCTGCCGATTCTTTTGCCCGGCCTCATCGCCGTAGCGTTGTTCGGGTTCACCCTGTCCTATGATGAGTTCCCACGCACCATGATCACGGTCGGGCCGGCCAACACGCTACCGCTGGAAATCTGGGCCATGACCACCAATGTCACTTCGCCCGCGCTCTATGCCCTGGGCACAGTAACGACCGTGATCTCATTCGTTGCAATTACTATTTCACTGGGCTCGATCGCCCTCATCCAACGCCGGCGCACGGGAAAGGGGCGCAAGGCGGCGAAAACCCTGAAACAGTGATGGACTGTTGGAGAGGATCGCTTTTGGCGTTCTTACCGGTATGGTACCGAACTGAAAAAGCTCTATATAATAGTTGAGGAGATAAAAGGCCAATGGAAGCCAGAGGAGAAGTCGAACTACTCAAAGTAACCAAACGATTTGACGAAGTTGTGGCGATTGATGACATAACTTTGAAGATTCCCGCAGGGACCTATTGTTGTCTGCTCGGACCCAGCGGGTGCGGCAAGACGACCATTCTGCGCATGATCGCCGGTCACGAAACTCCGACCGCGGGCGATGTCCGGATAGACGGCGAATCCGTTGTGAATCTTCAACCCGTTAAACGCAGCACCGCCATGATGTTCCAGAGTTACGCCCTGTTCCCTCACCTGACCTGTCTCGACAATGTCGCCTTCAATCTCAAAATGCGCGGCATCCCCAAAACCGAGCGGCGCCAAAAGGCCCAGGAGATGCTGGCGCGCGTCCACATGGATCCGTTCGCTCACCGCGTGCCGGCTGAGCTTTCGGGCGGGCAGCAACAGCGCATCGCCCTTGCCCGATCCCTGATCACCAATCCTCGCGTCCTGCTTCTGGATGAACCCCTTTCGGCACTCGATGAATTCCTCCGGATGCAGATGCGCGGCAACCTCAGACAAATGCAGAAGGAGTTGGGTATCACGTTCATCCACGTAACCCACACCCAGATGGAGGCGATCGCTGTGGCTGACGTGGTAGTGGTCATGGATCACGGCCACATCGACCAGGCCGCGCCCGCACGGGATGTCTATAGCCTGCCGCGCAGTACCTATGTGGCCCGCTTCATGGGTGGTCAAAACGTCCTTTCAGGAAAGGTTGTGTCGCTGGGTGGCGAGGTAGCGACGCTTCAAGAAAACGGCGGCGGACGCTTCGAAGTCCCGCTTGGAGAGCAAAATTTGACCGAGGGCCAACCCTATTTTTTCGCCGTTCGAAGGGATCACGTGGAGATGGAAAAGGTGGCGAAGGGCTCCGCCGCACCCCCCACAGAAATCAATGCAATCCAGGGAACGGTCATCATGACTGAGTATCAGGGGACCTGGGTCAAGGTGACCGTCCAGCGAGAGGGAGCCGAAAACTTTATCGCCAACATCCCCGATGAAATCTATTTCGCCAACCCTTTAGTCGATGGCGACCGGATCATCGCGCGTTGGAAGATTGAGGCCGCACATCCTTTGGCCCACACTGGCGCTGATGACGACATAAGCCGCTTGTATGGTGAGGATTTCAGCTCCACCCCCGCTTATCTTGATGGTAGCTGACAACAGAAACCGGGAAAACGCGGGACTCCATTCATTGAAGGTATTTTCAATGATAGGCAAAAGGTTCCAACATCCCGCCGCTACATATTTTCAAATCATCAACTGACTGTTTTAGGCTACCCCCATCAATCTCAGGAAAAAGCCTTTCAACGAGCTGGTCCGTTTCTTCTTTTTTTCGAACAGCCTGCTCCTGCTCCGGGGTACTAAATCCGATGATACGAAAGAAGTGGAATGGATCATTTCTGTCTTGCATCCACAAGGAAAAGAGGATTCCAGACTCCTTTTTCTTGAGGGCGCCCACATATTCATTGGCCGCACGCATCCCCACTTCTATGTCCCCGTCCGGCCTGAAACACCATTCGTTGACAGCGGTTACACTAATTTGCATCTCCTTATTTCTCAAAACATTGAAATCAAATATCAGGAGACTAGCTTAATCACCTATTGAGCCATTCAACCGCTTCATCATAGGATTTCATGAAGGCGTTCTCATAGTCTGTTCCAGGCTCTTTGCCTATAATCTGGTTCTCCATGGAAGGGGCAAGGAAGACCTTTTTTGTGACGCCGACCATATTGTAGATTTTGGTCACATAATCGGAATGGAATTGGCCGGATTCCTCGCTTGGCTTGAACCTGAGGTCCGTCAGGTCAATCAGGACTTTCGTGATCCGGTGTTCCATAATATAGGAAGCGTACCTTAATATGGAATATTGGAAATCATAATCATCCATAGCACTCGTCTCTGCCTTCCAGATAAAATCCAATCTATCATCCTTTAAGATGAACGCCATAAATCTGTGGTCATATATTTTCATATTCGCCTCCTCATTCATATACTGGTCATATGTGTTAGGTTAGAGTATATCATGAAATGCGGAAGGTCCAAGTCATTTCACATTTCATGTAATATTGATGGAATAGTTCCCGGCTTGAGCTTTAACGTTCGGTTCGTTAGCCTTGAATTACGGCTGATAGGGAAAGCGGGAATTTCAATGCCAAATGTTTTTAGGAAGTTCTTAAGCAGACACAGGCGAGTTCGCATGCTATTCATCATTGTGGGAATCATTCTTGTTGTCCTAATCGCTGCCGCCGTGCTATCCACCGATTTTCTCAGTCAGTTCGGCGCTACTCCTTCCGGGGCCAGGCTCGAGCGCATCAAACAATCCCCTAACTGGGCAGGCGATCGCTTCATGAATCCTGTAGAAACGTCCATGGGGATGGAGAAGGGCAGTATGCTCCGAAGTCTCCGTCGGTGGTTTTTCGGAAAAGAGATCCGGGTGCCTAAGGGTGAGATTCCGGTGGTTAAAGTAGATCCGGCATCCTTCAGCGTGAAACCGCCCGGTGGTTTGCGCATTACCTGGATGGGGCATTCCACCTTGCTTGTGGAGATCGAAGGGAAACGCATCCTCACAGATCCGGTTTGGAGTGAACGCTGTTCCCCTTCTACCCTGACAGGGCCAGCTCGTTTTCATCCGCCTCCCATATCATTGGACGAATTGCCGAAGGTCGATGCCGTCGTGATATCCCATGATCACTATGATCATCTCGATAAAAACGCAGTGAGGACATTGGCCCAGAGCGGGGCGCCCTTTTTCATGCCCCTTGGCGTTGGATCGCACTTCGAGAAATGGGGAATAGGCGCAACACAGATCATCGAACTCGATTGGTGGGATCGAAAGATAATTGCCGGGAGCGACATCGAACTGATAGCCACGCCTGCGCGGCATTTCTCCGGGCGTGGGATAAGGGTAGGGTCGAATGTCACCTTCTGGTCATCCTGGGTTTTTGTCAGCCCAAAATATCGTGTCTACTTCAGCGGAGACACCGGACCTTTCCCAGGATTTACTGAAATCGGTGAGAAACTGGGACCCTTTGACGCCACGCTCATTAAAATCGGCGCCTATGGTGAAGATTGGCCGGATATACATATCAATCCGGAGCAAGCGACAAAAGGTCATAAAGCACTTAAGGGCCGCCTGTTGCTTCCCACTCACTGGGGAACATTCAATTTAGCCTATCACGCGTGGACGGAGCCGGCAGAGCGATTGCTCAAGGCGGCGTCGGAAAACGATGTCACAATCGCCATGCCTCGCCCGGGTGAGATGATAACGCCTTCTAATCCACAAAAGGTCGATCCATGGTGGAGAGGAGTTGATAAGGGTAGAGACTAAAGGGAACTAGGGACAGGAATCTAAGCGGGAACAATACCTCTGAACTTTTCCCATTCTTTGATTCGCCTTGATAGGATCCAACCGAAGGCGAGAAAAACGAATGCAATAGCAAAGTTTTTGATGTCAACAAACCCGCTTCCCATCAAAACGAAAGTCGTCAGCCCGGGGATTGTACCTATGCATGTGGCAAGAGCAAAATCCCTCTGACGAATATCGCACACACCGGACATGTATCCCACCAAGTCAAAGGGGAAATAGGATAGACGCATAGTAAGAACCGCCAAAAAACCATTTTCACGAAACCTGCCCTCAATTAAAGGAATAAGCCTGCCATTTGAGCCAAGATGTTTCAAGAGGCTCGACCCGAAATATCGACCAATGACAAATGAGATATTTCCACTGATATTTTCGCCGATCAGAGTAAATAAGATGCCATATACAGGCCCGAACAAGAGACCTGATATTACGGCCAGGAGGGAGGCTGGAAAGAATATGAGGGAGTGAAAGGCGTACACAAGGATATAGAGGATTGGTCCCCATGGACCTTGCCCACTTATGAATTCCTTCAGAATCCCTGGGATTTCACTTATTGAAATTCCCAAATTCAGGTAAGTTTTGAAAGCAAAAAGAATAAACGCCAGCCATATTGAGAAGAGTACAGTTTTGATGGAAATCTTCATGATCGATCTTGAAAGGCCTTTCTTGCGAAGCGCTCATTGTTGAGGGAATCTTAGGTGCTTTCGGGCACCGCATCCCGAACTCTTTAAAAGAAAAAAAAGGGAACGTGGCCCTCAACAGAGCAAGGGGCATGCCACAAAGTGGCAAATAAGTCCTAACTAATTAATATCAGGCATCTATCTATGTATTTTTTCTTTGAGTATGGTGGATTTCACTGAGGGATGTCGTGATATCTGGATAATAAGTATCCAAACATCCCCTTTGAAAGGTATCCAAGTGGATGAAAAGTATCCAATCAGTATTGAGAATGATTGTGGGTAGGAATGCCGGTGGGCTTATATAGAGGCTTTTTTCAAATCACATGATCCAACCAGCTCAATATCATTCTGGCTATCCGTTCACTCTGATACACCCACCTGAAGTGACCCAGTTCGTCGCATCCCAATTCACGGGGGGCGATGTGCTTTCGTGTGAGGTCGACATGGGGCATTTTTGAGCAGAGGCGATCCACTGCACGCTTTGGCGCGAAGCCATCCTCCGTGAAGGATATGGCAAGTGTCGATACTCGCAGATTTCGCAGATGCGATTCATAGTCAACGAATGGATCGATCATATCGTAACGCCCCTTGCGAACGACACGCGCCCAATCCCTCACGAGGGTCTTGGCTTCGGTTCCTCCGACAGCCATCCTTCTGCCCGGAAAATAGCCCAATACATACGCAACAAGGCTGAAAAAATGAATGGTGAACAGGAGGCCCAAAGATCCGGGAAAGGGCCAGTGGCGGTAATAGAGCGAAGGGCTTCCCACCAAAATAAGCGCGTCAATATCCCCGGGGTGTTCAGCCATATAAAGGGTGCTGAGTTGACCGCCCAGACTATGCCCCAAAAGAACCATCGGGGAATGGGGGAAAAGGGTTTTTGTCCGGCCAACAATGCTGGGCCAATCATACTTCACCATTTCACGATATCCGAAATCAGTATGCCGGTCCGGCCGGACGCTGCTTTCGCCATGGCCACGCAAATCGGCCGTCACAACGTTCAAACCTTCACCGACCAAAGCGTCAGTCAAAGGCGCGTAAAAGCTCGCATTCACCCCCATGGCCGGCATGAGGACAGCGACGGCACTCTGAGTATCCCTGTTTCGAAAAATAGTGATCCTTGAAGAAACGCCATCACGGCTTTGTATGGTTATTTTTTCGCCCTGTAACATGGTCACCTACCTCTTTGACTTAAACGTCTTTCAAGAATGAAACCCGGCACTCACGCAATCCCGTAAATGCCCTAGCGCAGGAACCCTTCCAACTCACAAAGATCTCATATTCATTCCAACGATATCATGTCAACACCTTTGTATCGGAAATCGAATAATTGACTAAGAAATAGGGGTGCATCAGAAAAAAAAGCTTGACAAGCATATATCTAACATATATTTGACATATATGGATTTCATGAGTACTAAAAATTACATGAGGATAAGTGCCTGAATCCTTCGCTTTTAAACGCAGGGACCTTCACCTTTGAATGTGGAATGCCGGCGGAGAGAAAGGACTCAATGTTCCGGGAATTGGCGGCAAAAAATAAGCACGAGCTTCCGACCCCCTGCCTTTTGATGGATGTGGATGCGGTGAATCGAAACATTGAAAAGATGGCCGAATTCTTTTCAGATCTGAAATGTGACCTTCGTCCCCATGCCAAAACACATAAGCTTCCCTGGATTGCACATCGCCAGATCCGCGCAGGCGCCATTGGAATCACCTGTGCCAAACTCCAAGATGCCAAAGGATTCATAGAGGCTGGCATTGAAAATGTTCTCATAGCGAATCAAGTGGTTGGCGAAGCGAAGATCCGGGAACTAGCGGCGCTCTCCCATATCGCCCATGTCATGGTTTGCATAGACGACTTCAATAATGCCAAAGAACTGTCGATGGCCGCGGAAAGGGAAGGGGGCAAGCTTGATGTGCTCGTCGAGATTGATGTGGGTATTAATAGATGCGGGATTCTTCCCGGGGACCGCACCATAGAGTTTGTGAAAGCCATCGGAAGTCTTAAAGGGATCTCCTTCCAAGGACTCATGGGATATGAGGGCGGCTTATTCAACATGGATGAAGAAGAAAAGACAAAAAACTGCAAGAAAAGAAACGCGTTACTCGTTTCCACAAAGGAACACCTCGAGAAAATCGGATTCATTGTCCCCGTAATTAGTGCAGGAGGCTCGAATACATACAGAGTTTCCGGTTGTTGCCCAGGCATAACCGATATTCAACCGGGTTCCTACGTAACCATGGATGACTGGAATGCAAAACACGACATTCACTTTGAGCAAGCAATCACTGTCCTTTCAACGATCGTGAGCCGCCCGGAGAAAAGTAGAGCTATCATTGATGCCGGTCTAAAAGCGATTTCGACAGATCATGGTCTTCCACGGATAATCAGCCACAAGAATCTGCAAATTGAAGCCCTAAACGAGGAACATGGAAAACTCACTATAACAAATGCAGATACTGAAATTGATATAGGGGATACGGTTGAGCTCGTCCCAAGTCACGGTTGCACGACCATCCCCCTTTACGACCGCTATATAGCCATGAAGGACGGTCAACTCATCACAAGCATGAGCATGGTTTCGGGAAGTGCATCCTATTAATACCTGAATTTTGCATGAGTTATCTACTGCGGCGTGGAAATCCTTGCTACAACGCTTGTTTCGCCATTTTGGTCCTCTCCATATTGGTGAATATGCCTGCGGTCCAAAATGACTGCAACATCGCGTTTCCCTAAGGATTTCCGCACCTCGCTACGGTACCTCATGCAAAATTCAGGTAATAGATTTTTCGCGCGCGAGCCTTTTGATATTTCACACAAATTGCGTCCTAAACGAAAATGCCTACATGCCTGCGAATAGGGAAAGGGAATAGGTGATAATAACGTGAAAGTCATCAGCAAGAAAAAGCCTGGTGGGAAAAAGCCTTTAGTTGTTCAAGCTTACGAACTCCTAAAAGAAAAGATCGTTACCATGGAATTTGCCCCGGGCATGAAACTCGAAGAGCAAATCTTGATGGAAAAACTTAAACTGGGCCGGACACCGGTTAGGGAGGCTATCAAGATGCTGGTTTCGGAAGGGCTTATCGTTAGCTACGGATCCAATGCCACTTATGTTAAAGAGCTTACCCTCAAATCGGCAAAGGATTTATTCCTTATGCTCTATCATATGGGGGATGTGATCTTCGCTCTCGCAGATCCGGACGATGATTACAGAGAGATCCTTCATACCTTAGAGACCATTTATCGACAGATGGATCAATCGATCAAAAAGGGGGACATCCCAAACTTTGCCAAGCTGAATGCCTCGTTTCATAGACAGATGGCGAAGATAGCGAAGAATGACTACCTCGATGATTTGCTTGAACGACTCTATTGCGAAGAGTTGCGTCTTGCTTTTGCCCTTTCACTTCCCTTGGGCAAGGTGAAGGGAACTCCCTATAAATCCTATTACAAAATGATCCAGGAACAACATCGAGAACTCATTGAGATGTTGAAAATCAAGGATTTGGGAAAATTGAGAACCGCCTACAGAGATCATCTGGCCTCTGGGCAGAAGAGAATTTCAGCCTTTTTTGCAGAAAGTGCTGAACAAAAACAGCGCATCATTACATCAAGCAAAGGAGTGGATGGATGGACATTCTAAAGGAAATCGAGAAAAAAATCGTTCAGGGAAAGTTTCAGGAGACCGGTGGCCTTGTTCAGAGAGCGGTCGATGAAGGAAAATCTCCCGATGTGATTCTGAATCAAGGCCTGTTCGCTGGGATGGATGTTGTTGGGGGGCTTTTTAAAGACGAGGAGATGTATATCCCCGAAGTCCTTCTGGCTGCAAAAGCCATGCAATCAGGGGTCGATGTTCTAACCCCCTTTTGGGAAGATACCGGCGAACGGGAATTGGGAAATATTGTCTTCGGTACCGTGAAGGGCGATATTCACAACCTGGGAAAAAATCTTGTGAGCATTATGCTTCGAGGAGTTGGCTTTAATGTGATCGATATTGGTGAGAATGTTTTGGCCGAGGATTTCATCGCAAGGGCTGTCGATGAAGAAGCGAAGATCATTGCTATGTCAGCACTGCTGACAACGACCATGGGTTACATGGGAACCGTGGTCGAAGCCATGGAAAGGAACGGTATAGGTGGGAAAATCAAGACCCTGATTGGCGGGGCTTGTGTTACACAGCGTTTCGCCGATGAGATCGGAGCCGACGGTTTTGCACACAACGCAGGTGCAGCCGCCGTAAAAGCAAAGGAGCTCATAACACCCGCCTAACCAACCCAGTACAGATGACAGCCACTGATAGGAGAAAATTCGGGAGGTCCAAATGGCAAATGAATTTTTGGAAAGAATTGAATCCGAGGTACTGATTCTATACGCCCCCATGCAGACGCTGCTTATGGACTGGGGCAAGGATCTGGAGTCCCATCTGTCGGAATGGGTGCTTGCACATCCTGAGGAATACCAGGAGGCCCTTATCAAGTCCTATGATGCCGGGTGCGACATGGGACATACCGCCACCCAGGCCAGTTCCCTATTCCGGTCTGCACCGTTTAACTTGCAGGACAAAGTCCATGAGTTCAACTTCAAGTCAGCGCAGCTTGCAAGGGAAGTCACACCAAAAGAATTCTATGTGGTAGGAAATATTTCAGGCTCTAATCCCGATTTTCTCGAGCCATACGGTTCTTACACACCCGAATTCGTCTATGAAGGCTATAAAGAACAGATAATGGCCTTGGCCGATGGCGGAGTTGATATCCTACACATATCAGGCAATCATCAGGAATCCATGGCGATTGCCATCCAAGCCGCAAAAGAACTCACAGGGCTTCCAATCATTGCCCATAATACCTATTACAAAATGAAAAAAGGGTACCGCACCATGATGGGCTATGACACAAAGAAGGCGACTGCGATGCTGGAAGAGGCTGGGGCTGATGTCGTAGGCGCCATATGTGGCAAGTGGAGTTATCCCGAAGGCACAGAAATCATCAGGGAGATCGCTGATTCAACGGATCGATTTATCGGGTGCCAACCTGATGCCGGACTGCCGGATCTTATTGATGGAGAGACGGTATACCCCGCTACGCCAGATGAGCTAGCTGCGGTTGTTCCGGACTGGATTGATGCCGGCGCGAAGCTTGTTGGAGGCTGTTGCGGTACAACCCTGGAACACTACGGAAAATTATCTTCAGCGGTAAAAGGATAAGGAAAAATCCCTCAAATGCAAACAGGCTACCGTATCGCAGCGGATATCGGGGGTACTTTCACGGACGTGGCGCTCGTGAATCAAGACGGCGCCGTTGCTACCAAAAAGCTGCTCTCAACTCCAAATGATTACTCTTTAGCGGTCAAAGAGGGGATCACCGAGTTGATGGGAGACATCAAGATCCCCCTAGGGAAAATCTCCGAAGTGCTTCACGGCTGCACTGTGGCCACCAATGCCATCTTAGAGGCAAAGGGGGCCAAAACGGCATTGATCACAACCAAGGGATTTCGGGATGTTTTGGAACTGCGTCGAATTCGAATGCCTCGACTCTATGACCTATTCTGGACCAAACCGGAACCCCTGGCCCCGCGTCGGTGGCGGCTTGAGGTGATGGAAAGAGTTGCATCGGATGGGACTATCATCCAGCCGTTGAACAAGGATGACGTGTATTGGGCTGTTGAGAAGATCAAAGGGCAAAATATAGAGGCGGTAGCTGTCTCCTTCATCAATTCCTTTGCCAATGCCGAGCATGAGCGGGTCGTAGGGCAAATGTTGAGGGAGAGCCTGCCAAATCTTTTTATTACCCTGTCGAGCGAAGTTCTCCCCGAAATCCGCGAGTACGAACGCACGAGTACAACGGTCATCAATGCCTACCTTGGACCGCCAGTTGGGTCTTACATCCATTCTCTGGTCGAGCAGCTAAAGGCAGTGGGGGTGAAGGGACGGCTACTTGTCATGCAATCAGGCGGAGGCGTTCTTGAGGCCAATACGGTGCTGCAGCGACCTGCAGAGATCGTGGAGTGCGGTCCAGCAGCCGGGGTCATCGGGGCAGCAGACCTTGGTCGGATAACCGGATACTCCAATATCATCACCTTTGATATGGGCGGCACGACAGCCAAGGCTTCAATGGTTGAGGATGGCCGTGTGATTAAAACCGATGAATACGAGGTCGGCGGGGGCATTTCACTCAGCAGCCGCCTGGTCAAAGGGGGCGGGTATGCCCTCAAATTGCCGGTGATCGATATTTCGGAGGTGGGGGCAGGTGGGGGCAGCTTGGTCTGGTTTGATAGGGCAGGGGTGATGAAAGTCGGTCCTCATAGCGCAGGCGCCGATCCCGGTCCTGTCTGTTATTCCCTTGGAGGACAGGAACCCACCGTGACAGATGCAAACGTTGTGCTGGGGTACATCAATCCGGAATCCATCGCTCGAGGCTCAGTACCGATTGATGCTCAAAAGGCCTTCAATGTAATTCGGAGCAGGGTCGCGGTTCCCATGAAGAAGGATCTGTATGAGGCGGCATTCGGTGTTCACACGGTATCCAATGCGACTATGGTGCGTGCGATTAAAGCGGTATCCACCTATCGAGGACGTGATCCCCGGGATTTTGTGCTGTTTGCTTTTGGCGGTAACGGTGGCGTTCACGCGAGCGAGCTGGCCAAAGGGCTTAGGATAAAGCAGATTGTGATCCCACCCGTGGCCGGGGTGTTTAGTGCCCTAGGGCTCCTGTTTGCCAAGATTGAGGTCAGTCGATCCCGGGCATTTATCCATAAGATCCATAGCATTTCGCTTGAAGACATCAAAAACCTTTATGAGTTACTGGAAAGAGAGATCCTGTCTGAATTGGGGGCAGAATCCCACGAAGTCGTATTCAGTCGTTTTGCGGATGTGCGTTATTCGGGACAGGCCTACGAACTGACTATTCCAGTTTCATGCGGCCAAATTGCGCAGCATGAGCTGGAGAAGATAGAGAAAGACTTCGAAAATGAACATCATAAAACCTACGGACACCATTTTCCAGGACAAAGCAAGGAAACCGTCAGCCTCCGTGTAACGGGGTCTCCATTGCGTATGGATGATCCGGCCCAAACAGGATGGGGTCAGCAGGATTCCGTCATCCAAAGTGAGGCGTCCGAAGAAATATCCCGTAAGGCCTACTTCGGTCCCGATGTGGGACTGTTGGACACACCAGTCTTTGACACTCGCGGAGTTCTATCAAAGGGTCCTCGACAGGGACCGATGATAATCGAAGAATATGAGGGCACTATCGTGATTAATCCGACTTCCCGTGCAGCTTTGGATAAATGGGGAAATGTTGTGATCGATAGTCATGGGGCGGAGTAAAAGGCAATGGGTAGAGATATTGATCCGGCACTGCTTGAAGTACTCAAAAACGGTTTTGACAGTATCGCCGATGAAATGGCCTTGATCCTCATGCGCTCGGCCTATTCGACCATTGTGAGGGATGCCCTGGATTTTTCCACTGCCATATGTGATGCCAAAGGGCAAACACTTGCCCAGGGCCTCACAACCCCGTTGCATCTGGGAAGCTTTTTTGACGCGATGCGTTTTCTAATCAATATCTACAGCGGTGAGATCTTTCCTGGAGACATCTTCATCGGCAATGATCCTTACGCCGCGTCAGGACAACACTTACCTGATATCTATATCATTAAACCCATTTTTATCGAGGATACCTTGGAGGGGTGGGCCACGACGCTTTGCCACCATACTGACGTAGGAGGGATCGTTCCGGGCAGCAATGCCCTCGGGGCCAGCGAGATATTTCAGGAAGGACTGCGCCTGCCGTTTCTTAAGCTTCACGATCGGGGGCAGGTGAATCAGGCCATACTTGATATCGTTGCCATCAACGTTCGTGTCCCTGACAAGGTCATCGGGGATTTACATGCTCAGGTTGCGGGGTGTCATGCGGGTGAGCGCGGTTTCCGGGAATTGTTCAATCGCTACACTGCTGAAACCATGCGGGCATACATGGAGGAGCTCCACGATTATGCTGAGCGATTGGTTCGGTCAGAGTTCCGTGAAATACCCGACGGAGAGTACGAATTTACGGACCATATCGATGGCCTTGGCCCACACCCGGAGACAGTTGTTTTCCATGTTAGGGTCGATATCAAGGGAGATAGCGTGTTGGTTGATTGGACGGGGAGCTCCAAACAGGTAAAGGGGGGGATCAACTCACCTCTGCCCTTTAGTAAGGCGGCGTCATATACCGCACTCAGATCGGTGATGTCAGTCGATCTTCCCAATTGTCAGGGATATACTCGCGCCATCGGGGTTGAAGCCCCTGAAGGGACTATCGTCAATCCGGTCTCCCCGGCTGCCTGTGGCGCACGGGGTATTACAGGATTTCGGATGATCGATTGCCTCTTCGGCGCATTGGCTCAAGCCTTGCCGGAAAAGGTTTCAGCAGATGGTTGCGGTGGGGCAACGCTGGTAGGGTTTGGAGGTTATTGCGACGGTGAACCCTTTGTGTCCGTAGAGACCCTCATGGGAAACTCGGGAGGAGGGCCGATTCACGATGGCCAGGAAGGGGTGCCCCATATGGGGGCGAATCAGGCCAATGTCCCAATCGAATTCATTGAGATGGATACCCCGCTCAGAATCGAGCGCTATGGGTTCGTTGGGGATTCGGGCGGGCCTGGAAAATACAGGGGTGGATTGTCGATCATACGGGAGTACAGGGCTCTGGTCGATGACATCCAATTGACAATTCGGTCGGACAAACGGGCCTATCCCCCCCATGGTCTGTTCGGAGGAAAACCAGGCACCCCGTCATGGAACATCCTTAATCCGGAAACGGAGAACCGGATTCTGCCCGTCCTACTGACCAGCCCAGAATTGATGAAAACCGGTGATCTATATCGCCATGTCATGGCCGGCGGCGCCGGGTATGGCGATCCTTTTGAACGAGACCCGGAGCTTGTCTTAAAGGATGTAAAGGAGGAAAAGATCAGTTTGGCCAAAGCACGGACGGGGTATGGCGTCGCGATTGAACCTGAAACCATGGAGGTAGATAGAGATGCGACAAGAACCCTCCGCAAGCGGATGTGATGCAAAGGGAAACGGTCATGTCTATCCAACCGCCTTTTCACGGACGGCGCATTGGGTATCGCTTTTTAGGGGGACCAATTATCCAATTTTTTGTCCAATGAATGGTCCTGAAACCTGCAAAACAAATGGAAGGGAGGTTAAAAGATGAAGAGATTTTCAATTAGCCTTGTGGTTCTGGTGGGAGTTTTTGTCTTCTTGTTCGATTCAGCAGCGGCCCGGACCCTTAGGATCAATGAATCACTGGGCCCCGGCAGCCCGGAGGCAGTCGCTTTAAAGGCATTCAAGAAGATTGTTGAACAAAAATCAAATGGCGATCTAAAAATCCGTATCTATCTTCAAGATCAACTCGGAAACCCTCAAACCTCAATAGAAAATCTAATGACCGGGACACTCGAGCTTTACTCCGGTGCACTGAGCTACTACACCAAATTGGCACCGGATGAATTAAGCATGCTTACCCTTCTATACTTCTTTAAAGACAGAGAACATTTCAGGAACTATTTGAAGAGCTCGGTTTTCCAGAAGGCACGGGATAAGATGATCGCCCAGGGAATTCGATTTATCTCAACGGAATTCAGGGGAGATCGAGGGCCTTACAGGGTCTTTGTGAGCTCAAAACCGATCCTGTCCCCTGACGACCTCAAGGGCGTCAAGATGAGGATCTGGCCCAATGAACCGGTGAAGAAGTGCTGGCAAAACATGGGCGCAGTCCCCGTAGTTCTTGCCTGGACGGAAACCTATTTAGCCATCAAACAGAATATGGTCCAGGCCGTGACATCGCCTCTATCCCTTGTCAGGAGTATGCGATTCACCGAGGTAGCCCCTTATGTAACAGAACTGAAGCAGTTCCAGCAGACTTGGCCCATGACCATCAGTGAAAAGGTCTGGCAAGAATTGTCTTCGGCTCAACAGAAGATCCTTGTCTCTGCAGCGAACGAGGCAGGAAAAGTCTATGCGGGCGAAGTTATGAATCGTGCCGAGGCAGATATCCAGGCCATGATAAAAGACAATAACGCGGTATTTTTGAGAGTGAACACGAGTGAGTTCGAGAAGAAGATGCTGCCGTTTTATGATCAACTCATAAAAGATGGTGTGGTCAAGAAAGATATCTTTGAAGCGGTTCAAGCCTTGAAATGATGTTTTCCGAGCCGGTGGGGGGTAGAGCGAAACTAATCATTCGCCCCTCGCCGGAGTCAGGGCCCTGATCAATTTCATGAAAAAAAGAGTCAAACTCACGGGAATTCATAATTTTCTGGAAAGACTGGTCAATTGGATAGATCGGGTCGAATTGGTCCTGACTTTTTCTTGCATGATGGCCATCGTCACCATGGGGGCCATGGAAATCTTTGCCCGGTATGTTTTGAACACTTCTCTATTTTTTGTTTATGAGATTACCATTCTGCTTGCCAACTGGATGTATTTCTTGGGCTTTTGCCTTGTGTTCAAGAGGAATCGAGACATCGAAATTGAATTCTTCTTTAAAAAGATGAATCCAAAGGCAAGGCGAATGATAGCGCTACTGACGAATGGCGCCATATTCTACTTTTTGGCGATACTCACCTATTACACCCTCAAATTGCTGATGATTCAGTCCAGGCATTCCACCGAGGGACTCGGAATACCGAACCATTATTTTTCTCTGCCGATCTTCATAGGAACCCTTTCTATTATCACCATCTGTGTGAAGAATCTGCTGGCTACCTATTTGGATTTGGAAGAAGCCTGATGGAGCCTTGATGTGATATCTGCGCTGCTTTTCATAATGTTCATGTTTTTTATTTTCATAAGGGTGCCCGTAGCCATGGCCATCGGATTGGCAACCTATATTGCATTTTTGGTCGGCGGGTACGATTTGATGTCCCTTCCCCAGCAAATGGCCACCAGCACAAAGAGCATCCCCCTGATGGCGATTCCTTTTTTCATCCTTGCGGGCAATCTTATGAATGAGATGGGAATCACCAAAAAGATATTCGATTTTTCAACGCGGGTTGTTGGGAGTATTCGAGGCGGGTTGGCACATGTGAACATACTGGCGAGTATGATCTTTGCCGGCATCTCCGGAGCCGCCCTGGCGGACGCTGCAGGACTCGGGACAATAGAAATCAAGGCCATGAACGAATCCGGCTATGAAAAGCCCTTCAGCGCGGCTGTGACGGTGGCCTCGGCCACAATCGGACCGATCATCCCTCCCAGCATCATGATGGTCATCTATGCGATTATGGCCAATGTGTCCATTGCAGAGATGTTTCTGGCAGGCGTGCTGCCCGGCGTCTTGATCGGTCTTTTCCTGATGATCTTCATATACATTAGGGTTGTGATCGGCGTCCAAAAATGCCCACCCCCTACCAAATGGTCACTTAGGGGGCTGATAGCCAGCGTCAAAGATGGCATCTTCGCACTGCTTTCACCAGTCATCATCGTCTGGGGCATGGTCGGCGGCGTGGTCACCCCAACCGAAGCGGGGATTCTCGCCATCGTCTATTCGATACTTCTCGGATTTGTCTTTCGCACCATAGAGCTGCGCAAGTTTGTATCGGTTGTCGTTGAAAGCGTTATCTCGACTGCATTGATTATGTATATTATCGCCATTTCTTCGGCAATGAGCTGGCTGATCACAATGGAAGGGACCCCCATGATTGTGGCTGAGTCGCTCGCTCAGTTGACCCATAACAAGTACGTTATGCTCCTTATTATCAATGTCTTCCTTTTACTTTTGGGCTGCATTTTGGAGACACTTCCCGCTATGCTGATTTCGGTTCCGATTCTTTTGCCTATCGTGCAACAATTCAACATTGATCCGGTTCAGTTCGGCGTGATAATGATTTTCAATCTATTGATCGGTATCATCACCCCGCCCATGGGTATCGGCCTTTATGTCATGACGGCTGTTTCCGGTGTTCGATTCGAGGCACTTGTAAGAAGCTGCATGCCCTTTTTGATTGCTCTTTTGGCGAGCTTGTTAGTTCTCACCTATATTCCCCAAGTCTGTCTTTTTTTGCCAAATCTTCTTTTACCCTGAGGAACCGGACCACGAAAACAGGGCCTGCCATTGACATCGGGCACGCCATGATTCCAAATTCCGTCCGACGCCAAGGGCAGGCCCTATTCTCGTGTGGGATAAACCTTATCGATTACGCTTTCTCAGCTTTAAGGCGCTCTTTAACGGCCTTGCCCTCATGCCATGCCTTCCCTATACACTCCCCAAGCGTCCAGAATCGGTTGTCCGGCATGGAAAGCACAAAGGGCTTCACCTTTTCCGGATCAGGAATCCCATTAGTCAGAAAACGCTCTTCGGTGTGGACCCCCACCACTTCACCAATGAAAAACCAATTTGTGGGCAATTCCACGCGTTCGGCAACCCTGCATTCAACATTAACCGGACATTCAGCAATAAGCGGCGCACGCTCAAGTTGACCATAGTAGACATCGAAAAGCCCCGACTTGTCGGTCTTTTTAGCTGATACGATACCTGTGTAGTCGGTGACGGCAACCATATCCGCAGAAGGGACGTTAATACTGAACTCTCCGGTTTCGAGAATACCATCGCAGGACTGATTTCCCTTATTGACGCATATGCCGATCATTGGAGGCTTAAAGTTGGCTCGTGTCAACCAACCGAGGGCCATAAAGTTTGCTTTTCCATGAACATGGCTGCCGAGAATCGTCTGTGTCGTTATAGGAACAAAAGCAAAAATTTCGTCAGAGATGTTTATCTTTCCCATGGCAGTTTCCTCCTTATTTTCAAATATTATATAAATCCCTTTGTTTCTTCTCCAATTTAGTTGGTAAAATTGATTCGAATCTACAGTGTATAAACTATCTACGCTGAGTGTTTTATTAGCCGCCCGCTCCCCTTCGACTTCGCTCAGGCTCGCTCGACTGACACAGACCTTTTGCCTCCGCGACTTGCGGAGGCAAAAATGCCAATCGCTTCGCGAGGATATTGCCCGTAAGGCATGAAAACTTTAGTTCGGCCAAGTCGGCCGGACTAAATGTCTGCGTTTGTCTGCGGTAAAAACATTTACATATTTTCATGAATAATAATGAAGTTAGCTTATTGTTTCATGTTGATTACTTCAACTAATTTGGAGATGTTCCATCCCTCTTTACCGATATTTGCCATACCACTTGAGTATTTTTCCGTCCTTTATTTGAAACTGGTATTCAATTGCCGGCTCTGGGGATGACCAGCCTTGCGGCCAGAAAAGGCAATGAACGAATTCTATGTCCCCCTGCTTAAATGCTTTTTCAACTTTGTATTTTCCACCCCAAATATCTCTTTCGGCGAAAGCAACGATTTCCTCAGGTCCATTGAATCGCATTCCAGCAATATTGACGGATACGGCCTTAGAAAAACATGCAGCGAGTGCCCTGCTATCATTTTTTGCTGCCGCAACAAAAAAGCAACGAACGGGGGCCGATAGATTGTCCATTCGACTATCTTTGTCGAAATCCCGGAAATCCTTGTTTTCTTGTTGTCCATTGGCAATAAAAGGAACAAGAAGAAACAAAAGAATAGACAATGATATTTTTGTCAAACTCACAGCTTTTCTCCTTTTTTGGAATCTTTCCACTTCTAGTTCACAACGATCTGATTATCACGGTCGAACATAAATCCATTACCACCCCTTTGGTCGAACAGGAAAAACCCGGTCATCAGTGACAGGTCAGAGATCATTGACTTTGCCTGAATAAGTCAACTGGAGTAAAAGAGTATTGGAGTGTTGGTTATTAAAAATGAAAGTGTACTTTGACTTTTCAAAGCTTCTCAGGGAACAGGTTCTTGAAGCAATGAAAATATGGGTGTTTTCCATTACTCCATCACTCCATTACTACGAAAAACGTTGAATGCCAGTAAACTAAATCCCCTCTGGGGATAATCAAAGCCGGGCTCTCTGAACCCGGATTTTCATTCGTGTGCAGTGGAGTCAGGCATATTGCAAGTCCATATTCACGATCTTCTCATCCTTAAACGCAAAGGTGTAATGGGCCTTAAATCCTGTCTTCCATCCGGGCGGAGTGAATCGGATTAAGAGTTTTAGATTGCTTTTGCTCTGTGCAACAATGTCGAGGATTTCGTAATTCCCACCCATCACTTCATTTTCTGCCCATCTTCGAATCGCTTGTACCCCGGATATTTTCCGGCTCACATCAATAATAAACGCATCAGGCTGAAAACATGCTGCTAAAGCATTTGCTTCCTTTTTGGCAACTGCATCAAAATAACAGCGTGCTGATTTAGGGATCTTTCCTTCGAGGTCGGTTTCCAGTGCTTGAACGGCAGGGGAAACGGTCAATAAACAAATTAGTGCAGATAGTCCAATTAGTATTCTCATCTCATCCTCCTGTAGGTTTGAGCTGTAAGAGGGAGAGAGCAAAAGAAGCGGCCATATTAGGCAGCTTCAAGTGCACTTTTGATATTTTCCGGAGACATGGGCAGCCTCCTTATTCGAAGCCCTGCGGCATCGAACAAGGCATTGGCCACGGCAGGCGCAACAGGTGGTACGCCGGGTTCACCAATGCCCCCGATCTTGTCGTTGCTTTTGACAATATGCACTTCGATTTTCGGTGTTTCACTCATCGTCAGAATCGGGTAATCATCGTAGTTGGAGGATGAGACGCCGCCCTTTGCGAACCGCACTTCCTCCTTGAGTGCCGCGCTCAAAGCAAAGATACATCCTCCTTGCATCTGAGCTACGATATTGTGAGGGTCTACGGCCGGGCCGCAGTCCACGGCACACACGATTCTATGGACCTTTATCTCGCCCGTCTTTTTGTCCACAGAAACCTCAGCGACATGACCTGCGGTCGAACCGAAACAGGTGCGAATGGCCATTCCCCTCCCGAGTCCATTGGGAAGCGGTTTTCCCCAACCGGATTTCTCCGCCAGGCGTTCCAACACGCGGTAGGGTCTAGTGTTTTTCTTCACCATGGCAAGACGAAATTCCAAAGGGTCTTTCCCGCCCAGGTGCGCCAATTCGTCTATGAATGATTCTACCGTAAAAGCATTGTGGGTGTTTCCCACAGACCGCCAAAATCCAACCGGGATTGGCGCTTCCATCATGACATATTCGACATGGATATTGGGTAACTCATAGTCCATGTCCACGATACCCTCAACCCCGGTTGAATCTATGCCGTCCTTTACCATCTGCGGAAAGACCCTGCTCATGATGGATGAGACGGCGATTTTGTGGGACCATGCAATCAAAAGCCCTTTTTCATCCAGCCCTCCTTTGATATGGCAAATGTTACCGGGCCGATAAAAATCGTTCCTGAAATCCTCTTCTCTGGTCCAAATCACCTTCACCGGCCTCTTTAAGGCCTTGGATAACTCAAGGGCTTCGACAACAACAGTTGTTTCGGCGCGCCGGCCAAACCCGCCGCCACAATAAGTGGTTTGGACATCCACCTTTTCAGGGGGTAGTCCCGATATCTTTGAACCTGCGAGTTGGACGGCGGTCTGAAATTGGGTAGGCGTCCAGATAGTGCATCGATCTTTGCCGATATGGGCCGTACAGTTCATGGGCTCCATGGTTGCGTGGGCGAGATAAGGCAGAACATAGGTGGCTTCGAGGCGTTTGTCGGCCTGAGTCAGGGCCAGGTTGATATCCCCATCGTTTCGGGCTACGACGCCCGTCCTATTTAACTGCTCGTGGTACAACCTTTCGATGGATTCACTGTCGAGATTTGGATGTAAACCGTGATCCCATTTGATATTCAGGACATCTTGCCCGGCCAGCGCTGCCTCAGTGGTTTTTGCACAAACGGCAATGCCACTGGTTATGGGCATAACTTCCAGCACCCCCGGAATTCTTCTGGCGGCAGGCTCATCATAGCTCAAGGCCGACCTGCCATAACCCGGGGGATGGGAAACCGCGGCCACACACATATCCGGAACGGATACGTCCATTCCAAAGATCGCTTTACCGCTGACTTTCTCGGGGATATCGAGGCGGGCAGGAGAAGTTCCGATGATTTTGAAACGGCCTCTATCCTTTAGAGGTGGGTCCTGCGGGACCGGCAGATTTGCCGCCCTTTGACTGAGTTCCCCATAATTCAGCGTCTTGCTCGACTTTTTGTGTGTCACGCGTCCAAGAGCGGCCCGGCATTCAGCGGAAGGTACCTCCCATGTCTCAGCAGCCGCCTGAACCAGCATCTCCCGGGCTGCAGATCCGGCCTTGCGCAACAGCTCGAATCGATGGCGGACACTCGTGCTGCCTCCGGTGATCTGCATACCGTAAAACGGGTCCTTATGAGCATCTGCTGCAGGGGCCTGACGGACACGTATTTGTTTCCAGTCCGCCTCCAATTCTTCTGCTATAAGCATGGGAAGGGCGGTGTGTGATCCTTGGCCTAACTCCGTTTGTCCAACCCAGATTGTGATGATATTGTCGGGCGTTATCTCCACAAAGGCGTTGGGCTGGAAGCTCGATGAAAGCCCCTGGTTGCCGGCCAATGCATTGATTAGTTTTGGCCCTGAGGGCATAAAGCCGATGCCGATGATCAGACCGGTACCTGCTATTGAACCCTTCAAAAACTCGCGACGCGTCATTGATCTTTTCATGATCTCTAACCCTCCTCTCTCTTAAGCCTGGCAGCGGTTTTCACGGCCCTTTTTATTCGAGGATAGGTCCCACATCGACATAATACATCGTCCATGGCCGAAATAATCTTCTCTTCATCGGGATCAAGGCTTTCCTGTACCAATAGGGCTGCCTGCATCATCTGCCCTGTTTGGCAATAACCGCATTGGGGTACCTGCTCCATGATCCATGCCTTTTTTATAGGATGTTCTTCAGGAAGTCCCTCGATGGTCGTAATCTTCTTTCCCTTCACTTCGCCGACAGAAATGGTACAGGACCTTTCAGCCTGGCCGTCCACATGCACGGTGCAAGCACCGCATTCGCCGATGCCGCAACTGTATTTGGTTCCTGTCAATTTCAAATGCTCACGCAGGACCCACAACAAAGGCACATCCGGCGAAACCTCCAACTCATGATGCATGCCATTGACGTTTAAAGAAATCATACTTACCTCCTGTCTTATGAGACGATTGTTTAGATATCACCCCATTTGAGCGAAAAAGCTCAATGGGGGCTTATTCGTTATGGGCCTTCGGTTAGTCAACATACTTTTTGTTAAACTTGAATCTATCAATCTTCCAACCGCTATCCGTATTGATCAGGTGGAAATCGTAGCTCCCGACGAATGTGGTAATCTTTTTGTCAGCATGTTCAGGATTGTAGTGCTTCGCAATCCCATAACAAAAAACATCTGCCCCATTTCTTCCCAAGGTAACGATATAGTTTCCGGCCTGATGGTGTATGGCCGCAACATTTTTAAGCCCTTTGTCCCAGGCATCGACTATTTGTTGCGGGCTCAGCTTGCTTGGCTGTCCCCCGGCCAAAGAAGTCATGTCAAAAAGGACTTCATCGGCAAACAAGGCTTTCACTGCCGGCCAATCCTTGTTATCCGTTTTGATAAAAAGCCGGTTGATCGTATTGATCACCTCATCACTCCGAATCAAATGATCAAATTTAGTGTAATATTGCCGATGACTACAAGCGAAAGTCATGAGCAAAACCAACAACAGTAAGACACCATATGCCTTCCTCATCTTATCCTCCTTTCATGATAGCGTGTTGTAACAGCCTCCGTCCCGAGGTCCAATTTTGTAATGCTCCCATCTAGCCGTCTCCCCCGCTTTCTTCAATCACCGACGGGTAGTGAGGTGAATCAACAGCAAGAAGCAGGCTATGAAATGAAGCTTTACTATTTTCAGTGCTTCCATCGAACAAGCTTCCTCGCGGAATTTTGAGTTTAGAGCGTTTCTCATCGCAGTCTGGTTGTTTGTCCTAATGATTCAGCAACTTATTCTATACTAGCTTTTCCCGAGGGCCTCCATGATCTTTACATCCCAGCCCATAGCCTGCATCCAGGTCGGATAGGGTACAGCGGGTGCGGTCAACTCATCCAGCGCTTTCATATCTTCTTCAGCAATTAACAGATCTGCTGCGCCAAGGTTCTCCTCCAGTTGATCTATGCTATTGGCTCCGACGAGTACGCTGGTCACAAATCTTTTCGCAAGGACCCAGGAAAGAGCAATCTGAGGGATGGAAGCATTATATTCTTTCCCAATATCCCTCAATTTGGCCACGACTTCATACCCCTTTTCTACATCAACAGGGGGAAACTCGAACTTGGCACGTCGGCCATCCGGGGGAATCGGATTTTCACGGGTGTATTTGCCCGTCAGAAAGCCGCTAGCCAAAGGACTCCAGACCATTAAGCCAAGACCGTTTGCTTCCAAGAAGGGTGCCACTTCATGCTCTAAGTCGCGTCCCAGTAAAGAATAATACATCTGTGAAGTGACAAACTTGGCCAGATCATACTTGTCCTGGATATCGAGAAGTTTTTGCGCTTTCCAAGCCGGATAATTGCAGAAGCCCACATAACGAACCCATCCCTTTTTCACCACGTCGTTAAGGGCGTTTGCTGTCTCTTCAAGCGGGGTAACGGGGTCGGGTATGTGCAGCAGGAATAGGTCAATGTAATCTGTAGCCAGCCGTCTAAGGCTGTTTTCGACAGTTTTTAAGACATATCGATAGGATAGCCCACACGAGATCAGTGCCTCGCCGCTACGAAAGCCACATTTCGTAGCTATGACTGCATCATCTCGTTTCCCTTTGAGGGCTTTCCCCAATATTTTTTCAGATTCGCCGTTTGTATACATGTCGGCGGTATCGAAGAAGTTAATGCCCGTATCCAAACTGATTCCGATCATTCGATCGGCGGTGTTCTGGTCAATATTGGTTTTCAATTCACCGACCAAGGTTCCCTGGCCGAAGGTCATGGCCCCAAAGGCCATCCTTGAAACGACCAGCCCAGAGTTTCCAAGTGTACAATACTGCATGGCTTCCTCCTTTTCATGGCCCAACTGCGAAGTTGTGTGCACATACAATTAAAACATTCAAAAAAAACTATGGGATTTCTTCCAATTTCCGATTGGCCTCATCAATGAGTCTCGTCAATTCATCACCTCCTTCCGCGCCGAGCACATTCGAGTACCGTTGATACAAGTTTTTCCAGGCCTTGGATATCTCTATTTCCAACCCTTTTCCCTTGTCCGTTGAAAAGATTTTAGTGAGCTTTCCCTGGCTTTTACGGATCAGGAGCCCTTTGTATTCCAAAGTGTCCACAAAGCGAGTCACTGTTGATGGTGCAAGGCGTAATCTTTCAGAAAGCTCCTTTTGGCCGATGCCGGGATTATCGTTGACTATCATCATCAGGAAGGCATGGGACGGCGAAAGTCCGGTTATCCGGAATTCCTCCTCTGCCATTCGGGTAATGACCCTAGAAAGAGAGTTTGCAGTAAAATAAAGGCAATGATGCAATAATGAATTGACGTCTCCCATGATACGATACCTTATTTAGTTGTACATGCAAATTACCATGATGCGGAATATGAGTCAAATGCTTTTGATGTTGATGCCCTTTTTGATTACTAAGAGAGGATGAATTTAACCTCAACTTCTATTAATTAGTGTCCATCCAGAAATGAGATAGTTTTTGCAAGTTCAAGGAAGGTGAGAATTCTAACCACCCCGCTGAAAACACCAGCGGGACAAGCATCCAGACATGTAGTATTTTGAGGATTGGAATTTGAGCCTGACGCTGCCTGTCGCGTTGAAGCTTAAGCGAAGACTGAAAATTGTGAAAAATGGCCATTTCTAGGTGGGCACTAGCTGCCTTTTAACCACTTTTCCTTGGCTTTGGCTATCTGAGTCGCTCTATTAGCTTTAGGTAATTTTAGAACTGGAATGATTGCGATCGGGCCGAGCAAAAGACCAAGGATAAACCACCGCTGAAAATCGCTTCTCCCCTTGTCTCTGGCAATACCTCCGACAAGGATAGCAAAAATTAAAACAAAACACAGATATCCTCTAATCAGTTCAAATATGTCCATAAAGTCTCTCTGATCCGACCCTTCAAATAAGCCCTCATTAGAGTTGCCTATTATTAATTCTCAAAATCTCTTTTTTAATGCCCGTTTTGCAATTGATCCCGAACACTGCTTATTTAAACCTATCCCCATGATCATGGATCTTTGGGCTGGATCAATTTTATCTTTGATCAGAATTTACGAGGAAATCCATTCGTGCGTGTATACAATGTGGTAATGGTCTTTCTATAGTAAATCGGCAAAATAAACGAAAAAGTTTAATTTTAAACCCCTTTCTCCACTTTCAAGGCCTCCAGTTCTTCTCTTAACTCTTTCATCTCGTCTTTGAGCTCTTCCATTTCTTCGTGATAAGATCCGATGCCGTCCATTAAGGACCTCATGGACTCTCTTAGATTTCGGAGATCGATATTGATTTCGGGCAGGGTGAGATCCACATGAGGCGGTGCTCCCCTGTTTCCCATTCTAAGACGCAAATCGCCTGTATCGTCTTTCTCAAGAAAAAAGCCGTAATATCGATCGTCCTGGCTCTCGGATTTCGCCAGTTTAACGGTCTTCTTCAATTTATTGCCTTTTCTTATGACCGTGATCGCGATTTTGTCACCAGCATTTGAATCCTCCAATTCATCATAGAGATCCTCGATTTCACTGATGGCCTGGTCCTCCCAGTCGGTAATAATATCGCCTGCACGCAATTCCGCCCTTTCTGCAGGGCTGTCATCCAAGACTTCCGTGATCAAGACGCCGGATTCTACATCAAAATACTCAGCCAACTGAGGTGTGAGTTCCTGCATTTGAATACCGATTCTGGGGCGGTCATCTCCGGCAAATTGAATCCATTTCCTCGGAAAAACGATGGACGCCGCTGTTTTCTTCTCAGAGATCTCCACGGTGATTGCCTCGAGGGTGTCATCGCGAAGGATTTTCAAATTGACCTTATCGCCCGGTTGGGTTTCTCTGATGGTGGCAACCAGGTCTCGAATATAAGCGACCTTCTCGCCATCTAATTCGACAATAATATCACCCTCGCGCAATCCGGCCTTATCGGCCCCACTATCCTTTACTACACCTTTTATTCGGATGCCTCTGTTGTATGGGCCTTCCCGTTTTATTGCAGATATTTCCTCCAAGTAGACACCTAATTGAGGTCTTTTGGATTCCGCGTTGCTTGGGCCAGCAAAAAACCATGCTATGAACAGGGTGGTTATCGTCATTATTGCGATTAATTTGTTCATTTTGAACCTCCTATCACGTATAGGGACGGTCAAAGGCTAAGAGAGAAGCCCGTATTTTTTTCCCCCTTTTGCCTTGAGCCCTGTGCCCTGAGCCATTTTTAAAAGGGCTCCGCATTAAGTTGCCCAAAGGGAACCTGGGTGTACACCTTGACCCTTTCACCATTCCCCAAGCGATATTTGTTAACAGCCACCAATTGGGTTTTGCCCAGAGGGCGGATGGGACCCGGATCGGATTTGTATCTTTCTTTTGCCGAATATCTCACAAATGCCCTTTCGAGATCTGTTCCGGCCGTACGGGGGGGCTGAATGAATAGTTTTGCCAATAGATCTTCAAAATTTGAATCATCTGATTCTGCGAATCGGTCATCACGATCCTTTTTTGCAAGTATGACTTCCGAATCCGAGATTAGTGCATCGTGGATTTTGAAGGGTAGGGCCGGTTGGATCACGAACATGATTAAAACCGCAGCAAAAGCTGTTGCAATCCCGGTTGAAAAATAAAACCCTATTCGAAACCGGCCGGACACGTTTCCCCGATATCGGTGTGAATTAAGAAGGTTCCGCCGCAGGCTTTGTTGAAAAGAGGGTACCTTCACTTCCGGTTTGGGCGCCTTGTACAAAAGCTCTTCTAAATCCTTCATGATCAATCCCTTTTTTTTGTAACTGGGTCTTTAGTTTTTTCAGGATGCGGCTGTTTCGCACCCTCAAAGTGGCTTCTCGTTTCCCGAGTATTTCGGCGATTTCTGAAAAAGATTTCCTGTTGATGAAGCGCAGTGTCACGATCGTCTGTTCTATAGGCTTCATCTCCTGAATGCATTGGTGCAGGATATGAAACATTTTTTTAGCATTGAGGGCTTCTTCCGCTTCCTCAAGTTCTTTATCGGGTTGGTTCATTTCATCAGGCAATTCCTCAGTATGCGAGCTGATATCCGTAAAAAAGCGTCTCTTTTGTTTTCTATAATAGCCATTTACCTCGTTGGTGGCGATTCGATACAACCAGGCAGAGATCGATATGCCTCGATAGCGAAACTTCCAGAGGTTTTTCATCGCATTAAAGAAGGTCTGGGCCGTGATATCTTCCGCCTGTTGAACATTGCCTGTTCGGTAAAGGACATAATTGAAGATCCTATCGAAATAGGCGTCATATAACCGTCCAAACGCAGCCGGATCCCTTTTGCACTCAGCAATCAGCGCCTTTTCTTCTTTACCCGTCATCTCCTGTCTCTGAGAGGTTCTACTCGGCTTTCTGCTTTTGAATATATTAATGCTGTATGGGCACAAATGTAACAAAAAATCCGTTTCTTGTTACAGGTTTCTAGTTGCTCGTTTGTGAGATTCGGGAGGTAGATGATTGAAGGAAATCAGGGTCTGATTAGGTTTTGCAGTATTTCTCGCCGTTTTTTGTGACTATGCCTTCTTTTATGAGTTTCTCCAAATGCTTTTTTGAATGCAAACGTTCGGCAAACTCATAGAAAGCCATGGGTTCCCGGGGTTTTCCGTAGGTGATCCAGGCATTGACAATGTCATCCAGAGTGCAAGGAATTTCCAACAGGTCGAGGAGCGTTCCCTCCCTTTCATGAATGACTCCCAGGTAATCATCCCATACAGATCCGGGTTCTTCTTCAAACACGCCTTTCTCGTGGCATGCAAGCCAAACCTTTGCAGGGATGGATTTTAGGTGGTTTACGCTTTGGATTGTTTCCTCGATGCTTGACTCGACGTCGCCGTACCAGGGACCGAACCAGGTGAGATCATAATCCGCCAGGAACAACACAGCCGGTTCTCTGAAGAACAGGGCAACGTGGCCCGGCGTATGACCGGGTGCACCAATTACGTCCACGGTCACCTCATCAAAACGGACAGTCTCACCCGGCCTCAAATACTTTGCAGGTTTTCGGGGTCGGAAGTGGAACTGCTCTACCAGTATTTTTTCCCAAAAATCACGCGCCTTTCCGCTAATCGCCCCATAGGATTCCAAAAAACGATCGAGGCCGGTGAGTGGTGGCGCATCGGGTTCCGAGATACACAAGGGAAGATCATCAAACAGGTCCAGATGCATAAGGTGGTCTTCATGCCAATGGCTGAGCCAGACTTCCTTGACACCCTTATTCGCTTCAAGCTCGATAAGTCTTTGTCTATCGGATGCAGGATCGATCAATATTCCGGCCCCTTCAATATAAACAGAGTGACAAAAGGGGTATTTGCCCCTATTTGGACCTGGAATAAATTGGACGGGCCCGAAATGCCTTTCTTTTATGTCTTTACTCATGCTTCACTTTCTTACCTGAAATAATGCATGATCCGCTCAATGATCTCATCGGCACTGGACTCTATGGGTCTGTGGGTGACATTGATCATATGGAAACGGTGTTTCCTGTAAATCTTTTTGATCTCCTCCAGCTCTTTTAAGACCTCCTTAGGATCTGTATAGGCTGTTCCCAAAGATACGCTCATCCTTTTCTCCCGTCTCCTGCGCTGTTCAATAAGACTATCGAGATCGATGATTAAGCCGATGACGCGACGCCTATCGACCTCAAAAAACTTCTGGGGGAGGGGTGTACCGGGAATAAGTGGAAGGTTGGATACTTTCCAGCCCAGCACGCCAAGATACATGCCAAGAGCCGTTTTTCCACTGCGGGATGGGCCGATAAGGACGATATCCGCCAAAGGAAGATCTTGATGCTTCCTGCTATCATCGTGGCCCACAGCGAATTCTATAGCGTGAATCCTTTCAAAGTAATCGCTGTGCAGTTTTCGATAGAGACCGGGGCTCCCTATCGATTCCTGCCCCAGGTCATCGGATAGCCTATCAAAGAGGGGGCCCATCAAATCGATGGTCGCAATATTCCGTTCCTTTCCCTGGAGATTCATTGTGTCTCTAAGCTCTTTGACGACCAGCGTGTGAACGATTGTGCCGCCGGTGCCGGATGCTTCATTCAAGATCTCTTCAATCTGCTCCATCTTACGGACATGGGGCCTTTTGATCAGGGGGACGTTGGTTTCGGGGAATTGAACCAAAACCGTCTGAACAACATGCTCACCACTTCTCCCCGAACCGCCGGATACGATGTAAATGGGTGGGGCTTTACGGGCGTTTTCTTCTTTGTCTCCGGTATCCATGGTCTCCATTCTCAATAAGTTTTGTAGGAAGAGTAGGAGAGATCTAGGTCATAGCCGACACGTGCTGCTTGATACTGATACTGGATATTGACAAATGGTGCAAGGGTTATTGAAAAGAGCTCAGCTAAGAAAAAGCAAATCTCATTTTGTGGGTGCATCGTTGACTCGATACCAAATTCCTGTTATCAAAGTTTTAGAGGGGTCGATAGCTGGCCCCTTCAATATCTGAGAAAAAGAAAGCGATGGACACACTATTATCGGAAAAGAATCGCACGGTGCGGCGCTCCGTTCGCGCCTTTTGCGAGCGCGAGATCCGGCCCATTGCCAAGGTGATCGATCAGGAGGCCTCATTTCCCTGGGAGGTCGTGGAAAAGATGGGTGAGCTTGGCTACTTTGGCATTCAGGTCCCCAAGGCACTGGGCGGTTCTGAATTGGATACATTGGGGTATTCCGTGGTGGTCGAGGAAATCTCCAGGGTATGTGCCGCGCTGGGGCTCTGCATAAGCGTTCATAATAGTGTGGCCGTCTACCCCATTATGGTTTTTGGCTCTGAAGAGCAAAAGCAGAGATGGATCCCTCCGCTTGCCAGGGGCGAGAAGATCGGCGCTTTCTGTCTGACGGAGCCCAACGCTGGATCCGATGCGTCAGCCATAGAGGCCACAGCCATTAGCGACGGCGACCATTTCCTAGTCAATGCCAATAAGGTCTTTGTCACAAACGGAGGCGTTGCCGACACCTGCCTGATGTTTGTGCGCACGGACCGCAAGGCGGGGCGAAAGGGGATCAGTGTCGTCGTTGCAGAGCGGGGTATACCCGGTTTTGTGATTGGGGATCTTGAGGATCTATCGGGCGTAAGGGCGAATCCTGTCTGTTCCATCCGCCTTTATGATTGCCAGGTACCTCTGGACAATCTCCTGGGTAAAGAAGGCATGGGCCTGCGCATAGGGCTAACAGCACTGGATGCAGGCAGGATCGGAATCGCAGCCCAGGCCTTGGGTATCGCACAGGCCGCACTCGAGGAATCCGTCCATTACTCAAAGCAGCGACACCAATTCGGCGTCCCCATTGCCAAACACCAGTCGGTCGGGGCGATGATTGCCGACATGGCCACGCAGGTAGAGGCCGCCCGGCTCCTGGTTTACCAGGCCTCCCTGCTGAAAGATCAGGGCAAGCCCTTTTCAAAGGAGTCTGCCATGGCCAAGCTATTTGCTTCCGAGACCTCAAGCCTGGTCACGGATATGGCTGTTCAGATCCACGGGGGATACGGGTACTCAAAATCCTATGCAGTTGAGCGCTATCACAGGGACGCCCGGGTGACTCGAATATATGAAGGGACGTCGGAAGTACACCGGATGGTCATAGCGAGGGAAGTGCTGGTCGAATAGCAGGCTCCATCAAAGCGCCTTTTAGGTTTTGAATATCGAATATCGAACAAGGAATTTCGAACCGCAGAAGTTTAGGAAAGAAAAACCAAAGTCATTTACTTCGAGATTCCGCGGTTCAAATCAAAGGATTTTCAGCAATCATTGAAATCTATCTGCTTTAAGTTTGGTCGTGGTTCGAAAAGGCGGATTTCATCAATCAATATATTAACCCGATAAAAGGGTCATCATGGCATTTCAAATCATCGTTTGCATCAAATCGGTCATCATGCGTGCGCCCACGGGAAAGGTGCTTCGGGCTTCGGATACCTGTGAATTAAACCCATTCGATCGCCCGGCTTTGGAAATGGCCATGCGTCTAAAGGAGGAGTTCGACGGCACGGTGACCGCCCTATCCATGGGGCCGCCGGAAAGTGTATTTATTCTTCACGAGGCCATGGCAATGGGGGTTGATCAGGGGGTTTTGGTGAGTGATCGTGCCCTCGCGGATTCTGATACCCTTGCCACATCAACGGCCCTGGCTGCGGCCATCAAAAAACTTTCGCCCTTCGACCTATTGCTCTTCGGGACCAGGACCGCAGACAGTGACACGGGCCAGGTTGGACCTGA
The DNA here is from genome assembly GCA_964459445.1 of uncultured Desulfobacteraceae bacterium. GTDB lineage: Bacteria > Desulfobacterota > DSM-4660 > Desulfatiglandales > HGW-15 > CAYWMP01. The sequence continues at coordinate 8,243 of CAYWMP010000014.1, read as the reverse complement.
AACAGGGATTCTGCTCGACCTGCCAATGATCACCGGCATTCAGTCCATTGAAAAAGAGGGCCAAAGGTTTGTCGTGGAACGTCGGGTGGACGGGTTTTGGGAGAAGTATCTGGTTTCATTGCCCGCCCTTCTCACGGTCCATCCCTCGTCTGTGGAGCCCCGGGACACGGATCTTTTGGGGATCGTGGAGGCCTACCGGGACGGTGACATCAAGACATGGAATCTCGCGGATGTAGAGCTCTCTTCGGATCGGGTCGGGGCGAAGGGGTCTCCAACCAAAGTGCTTTCTCTTTCTCCAGTGAAGAAAGGGAAACAATGCGAATTCATTCCGGGAACGAACGAGGAACAGGCTGAGGAATTAGTGAAGAGACTCGCAGAGTCAGGATTAATCGGTTAGCAGGCTGTCGAAAAACACTCATCTGCGGCGTTATCCTCATCCCTCGTCATTGCAGCGTACGTATATGTACGCCTCATTCCTCGAGATTTCGGAAGCCTTGCATCTAATAATTTTTCGTCAGCCTGCTTAACAGCGCATTTTCATAGATGGGGAAGCACCTTTATATTAAAGGGCTTAAACGACTGAAATTTTCCATCAAATGAAGCCGAGCGGAGCCTATCATGCGGGGTCAGATAAATGCAAAATAGGGAACAAAAACCCTGTGACTTGCCGGTAAATCAATAGATCGAAGTGAAGTTAAAACGGATGATTAATAGTTTTGAAAAAGAGATTTGGGTGTATGGGGACTTGAGGAGTGAAAGGCTCTTCGGACTCTGTCTCAATGTTTTGGCCAAGGGACACGAACTCGCTCGTTCCGTGTCCGGCAAGATCGCCGTTGTGATGATGGGTTCTGAGAATACATCTGGGACAGAGGATTCGTCTGTACTCCGAAATGCTGTCACCCTCAGCCATGCCTCAAAGGCCTGCATCGATCACGGTGCGGACTTTGTATATGTATTGGATAACGAAAAATTGGCTGTACCGAGATCCGATATCTATGGAAAAGCTTTGAACGAGGCAGTAAGGCAAGGCAAACCCATGCTCGTTCTTTTGGCATTGACGGACTTCACTCGTGAGGTGGCATCCCGGGTCGCAAGAATGAATAATGCGGGTCTCATTGCAGAATGTGCGGACATCAGAATCGAGGATCAAGGCATTGTCGCATCCTGTCCCTCCTGGGGCGGCCAGATCATGGCGGACATCACCTTCACGAGTCCTGAGGAAACAGGGTTTGCAACGGTCCAGGCCCATGCGTTTCAGGCCCTAGAAGCCCAGGGCGATCCCGGGACTGTCAAAGCAATCGAAGTCGATTCAAGGTCATTGCCAGAGGAGGCAGAACTCCTTGCCAGGAGCTCGGAACCCACGGAAAAACACAGTCTCGAAGAGGCCCCTGTTGTGGTGGTGGGTGGCGCAGGTCTCGGCAATGGGGAGAACTTCGGCCTTGTTCGGGCTCTTGCTTCGGCGCTCGGAGGCGAAGTTGGGGCCACGCGACCACCAGTGCTTCACCACTGGGTAGACGAGGAAAAACTGATTGGGCAAACCGGGAAAACCATACGTCCCGATTTGCTCATCACGGTAGGGACATCGGGCGCAATCCAATACACAGCCGGCATCATGGAGGCAAAGACCATAATCGCCGTCAACCGTGATAAAAACGCACCCATCTTTCAGATTTCTGATTATGGCGTTGTAGCGGATGGCAAGGGATTCCTTCCCCTTTTCACGTCAAAGGTGCGACAGAAGGCCATGCGTTCCCTGGCCGATGCGCTGGCAGAAGAAGAAAAGGAAGGTATCGGAGAGAGTTTTGGCACTAAAGTGCGAAAGATGAGGGAAAGCCAAGACTGGACATTGGAATCCCTGGCAGAGGCCACAGGCGAATCGGCCGATTTCTTGGATAAGGTCGAACGCGACGAAATGACGCCTCCCGTAGGTTTTTTGCTCCGACTCGCCGGGGCTCTGAAAATCGATCCGAGCACATTTCTGCGCACCGAAGAGAAGACCCTGTTGCGGGATATCCGCGAACAAGCCTTTGTAAAGCGCACCAAGGACTACTCCTACAAAACCCTGAGCCCCGGTGCTGAAAGCGATCATCTCAGGGCCTTCATGATTACGATTGAGCCCAAACAAATCCACAAGCCCGTTGCCTATAAACACGAAGGCGAGGAATTCGTCTTTGTCATGGAGGGAGAACTCCAACTCACGATTGGGAATAAAACCCATCATCTTAAAAGGGAGGAGTCCTTTCACTTCAACTCCAACACACCCCATAAACTCAAAAGCATGTCAGATGAGCCCACCCGCTGCATTGTAGTGCTGTATACACCCTAAGAGGGCCGAAGGTGTAAGGCATTAGGCCTGGGGTAAGTCTAAGGGGGAGGCATGCTCTTTACCATCCAGAGGTAGAATGCAATCCTTTATTTTCCCCTAATCTTCCCAAAATAACTTTATCTTGAATGAATTTTCTTACCCCTGTACAATTAAGAAATTCTTAGCCGGTAAATAACAATGCCAAAGAGAGATAATTCGAAATAGCCAGGAATGATGATTTGATGGAGATTAAAAGCTTACAATCGAATGAGATCTCAAATATGTAAGAAATGAAAAGCGACCTAAATATGATTGAAGAGTATGATTGCAGAAAAGGTTTAAAGAATGCCAGAAATATGCAGATTTTTCGGTATTGTGATTGCGATGTATTATAAGGAACATGCACCGCCTCACTTCCATGCCAAATATGCCGGGTAATGGGCTACTTTCTCAATAGAACAGTTAAAAATGACAGAAGGCGCACTCCCAAAGAGAGCAATTTCATTGGTTTTGGAATGGGCATTCCAGCATAGAGACGAGCTCCTGGCGAATTGGGAAAGGGTGCAGCGACAGGAGCCTTTAGAAAAAATAGAACCCCTGGATTAGGAGGTAGACTATGCGATACGTATCCAAAGCAACCTACCTGGAAGGATATAAGCTCAAGATTTTTTTTGATAACGGCGAGGTTAAGGTCGTTGATCTACAACCGCATCTCGAGGGCCCTATCTTCGAGCCCTTAAAGGATTCTGAGTTTTTCAGATCTTTCTACGTAAACCATGATATAGACACGGCTGTGTGGCCTAATAATGCCGACTTCTCACCGGATTTCTTATACGAAATCGGCCAAAAGACTAGTGAAAAAGGATCAGCCGTGGAGGGCGGATAGAACCTCGTCAACTCAGCATTCCATTATCCTACCATTAGTACCTCAACCCGGATTAATAATTGATTTGGTAAGAGATTCAAGATAAGAGCTTCGTAAAAGTTCTTGCCAATCATATTGGGGCTGGTAACCGTTACATATTTGCCATACTGTGGATCTACAATACTTGGGTGGAGATGAAAATATGGATTTTCCGGAAATGATTCGTATCAGACAGAAGTTCGACGACCGGACTTTAGATGACATCCCAAGGGAGATTAATTCCCAAATAGCCGATTTGGGGCTTGAGATGATTGTCAAAAAGGGGCAGACGGTCGCAGTGGCCTGCAGCAGCCGCGGGATTGCAAACTACGGCACCATTGTGAAGTCAGTTATTTCATCCCTCAAGCGGATGGAGCTGTCCCCCTTTATTATTCCGGCCATGGGAAGCCACGGAGCGGGCACGGCCGCCGGACAAAAACGGGTGTTGGAGCATCTGGGGATAGTTGAAGAGGATATTGGAGCACCTATTCGATCTTCCCTGGAGGTTGTTCGGATCAGCGAGACAGAGGATCATATCCCGGTGTATGTTGATAAACTGGCCCATGAAGCCGATTACATCGTTCTGATTAATCGGATTAAAAAGCACACCGATTTTGAGCATGAATTTGAAAGCGGCCTGCTCAAAATGATGGCCATTGGTTTGGGGAAGCAAGAAGGGGCCGCCATCTACCATCAGGCCATGCTGACCCATGGATACCCAAGGGTCATTCTCTCCGCAGCTCGAAAGGTGATGCAACACGCGGATCTTCTATTTGGAGTAGGAATAGTTGAAAACGGCTATGGGCAAACCGCCCAGATCGGCATCTGTTCAAAGGAAAACGCTGAAGAGGCGGAAAAGGCGTTGTTCAAGCGCGCTAAAGCCTATGCGCCGAGCCTCCCATTTGATGAAGCGGATATACTCATTATCGATGAGATGGGAAAAGACATCAGTGGTTGCGGTTTTGATACAAAGGTGGTCGGTCGGATCGGTATGCCGCTTGTGGCTGAAGAACCGGAAAGCCCCAGAATAAAGCGGATTGTGGTTTGCGATTTAACGGAGGGTTCGGAGGGCAATGCTGTGGGTGTAGGCATTGCCGATATGATTACTCAGCGGTAGGTGGACAAGATCGACATGGAGGCTCTCAACATCAACACCATTACCGGAGTTAGCCCTGAAATGGGCAAAATCCCGCTGACACTGAGAAACGATTCCGAGGCCATTGAGATAGCTATTAAATGCGTGGGTCTTATTCCAAAAGAAGAACTGAAAATCATGCGCATAAAAAATACGGCGCTCTTAAGTGAGGTCGAAGTCTCCGAGGCCTATGAGAAAGAACTTTCTAATCGCGATGATCTCGAGATTGTGGTTCAAAAAAGGGCCATGGAATTTGATGCCGCAGGGAATCTAAATTCATTTTGGAAACCGCAGACTGACGCAGACTAAAGCAGACAAAAGGTTCCGCTGGACTTCAGCGGAACCTTTATCAGTCATGCCCTTCGGGCAGATCAAGCACCAGTCTTTTGATTTCAACTTTGGGATTTCTGAAATTAACCAATAGCCCAACCTTAATCCCTGTCGCCTTCATGTAATTTAACAACTGAGCTTCGTGCACCTTATTGATGCTTTCAACTGTTTTGAGTTCGACTAAGACTTCTTGCTCGACGAGTAAGTCCGCAACATAATCCCCAACAATTTGTCCTTTGTAGATGACATCAATAGGAAATTGTTTTTTGGCTTTCAATCCCCGCTTTTCCAATTCAACCATTAGGGCATTTTCGTAAACTTTTTCCAAAAACCCAGGCCCTAAAACTTTGTTTACCTCAAACACAGCGCCATTGATCACGTATGTAATATCGTTGATTTTCATATCAGTTTTTCCGCCGAAGGCGGATGTGAAGCTTTGTTGGGCCAAGTCGGCTCAACAAAGAGTCCGTGCACGTCTGCGAAGGTCTGCGGTTAATTTTCCTTCTCTTACCTACGGAAGGGACTCTTTCTTTGCGCCATACATTTCTATTAGGTCGCTATTCTCGGTTTTCTGTCGGCCCATGGTCGGGCCTTTTCCAGCTGGCCGGCTAATCGGAAGAGCAAAGCTTCATCTCCGAAAGGTCCAAGGAATTGTACCCCTAAAGGGAGCCCATCGGTTGTCCAGTAGAGGGGAACGGAGATGGCCGGTAGCCCGCAAAGATTTGCCAGTTGGGTAAAGGGCGTTCTCTCAAGGCTTTTCTCTGCAAGATCATCCACAATCCCCGAACGCTTCAGGAGCCATCCTAATTTCAAAGAATTAACTATGTTGAGCAATAGGGCTTCGAATGACTTGGGCTGGAGTTCGCCGATTTTGGCAGGGGGATGGGCTGTTGTCGGGGTGAGGTACAGATCGTACTTCTTAAAGAAATGCCCCATCATTCTAGCGGCATGGTCCCACCTTCGCAGGGCTTCAACCAAATGGCCCGAAGAAAAGCTCTGTCCGAGCAAGCCGAGGGTGTAAGTCAAAGCCTCCACGTCCTTCGGACCTGCCTTGCGTTTCAGAACTACACCCAACTCACTCAAATCGGCCGCCATTTCACCGAAATACATGGCAAGATAGCCTTTGGCCAGAGCAAGGCCGTCAATTTCCGGTCCAGCCTCTTCCACATGATGGCCCAGCTCTTCCAATAGACGGACAGTATCTTCCACGGCCTTGACGCATTCGGGGTGGACAGTGGTTCCAATAGGGGAACGGGTGTTAAAGGCGATCTTGATCTTCCCGGGGTCTTCTTGCACTTCTTCCAGGTAAAGTCGCTCTGGAGGACGTATTTCATAGGGCGCGCCCAAGTCCGGCCCCTGAATGGCGTCCAACATAGTCGCACTGTCTCTTACCGATCTTGTGATGACATGGTTCTGGACCGCACCCTGCCATACACTGCCATGATTCGGGCCAGTGGGATTGCGACCCCGAGATGGTTTAAGCCCGAAAACGCCGCAATAGGCAGAGGGTATTCGGATCGAGCCGCCTCCGTCACCGCCCGCCGCCATTGGGACGATCCTGGCAGCCACTGCCGCGGCAGACCCGCCGCTTGAGCCGCCTGGTGTGTAATCTGTGTTCCAGGGATTGCGGCAAGGGCCAAAGAGTTCCGGCTCAGTCACTCCCAAAAGCCCAAATTCCGGCGTATTGGTTTTGCCGATCATTATTGCGCCGGCTTTCCTGAAGCGAACGACCAATTCGGCGTCTTGATCCGGGACATAATCTCTGAGGGCCTTGCATCCTGAGGTCATTGGCACGCCTGCATAGGCGTAATGGAGGTCTTTAATGAGCAAGGGAACACCGGTAAAAGGGCCTTCGGGGAGGGTTTCAGAAGCTTCCTTCCGCCCCTGATCGTACATCCGGGTCACAACGGCATTAAGTTTCGGATTGATTCGTTCAATCCTTTCGATGGCCTCCTCGCACAATTCCGCAGCCGTCACTTGACCCTGCTTGACAAGCTCGGCCATCCCCATGGCATCATATTGATCATATTCAGAGAAACCACTCATGAAACTCTCCCTCCCATTAGATTCACGTAATATCTCTCAGATTATTTTCTCAGGCAATAAGAATCCGGAGCAGTTTAGCCCTCTTCAAAACCAGACATAAAACACAACCCATTATTTGGTATTGGGGTGGTTGGATTCGGGTATGTGGATTTGGTTTGCCAGTCATAGGAATTTCGAATTCAAGCATTTTCGGGGTTCATACCAGAAAGAGAAACCTGCGCCTTCGGATGTGACGTTTACATATCACAGGTTTTTGTTTCCCTTGTTTTTTGCAGATCTGTTGGAGAAACCTCAACATTTAGCGCTGCTTGATATGAGCTGCTTCTATTTTATATTTGTACCATGATTATTTCAGTCCCGCCTTGCGACAGGCGTTAAGGCCGCGTTCTGTATCTTTTTTATTTTTGAAGTATATTCCCTTTGTAAAAAAATCTGCACAAGTGAAATTGGGATCCATTTTGACGAGTTCAGCAGCGTGTGCGCGGGCCTCCTTCTGCAGGCCTAGCTCACTGTAAGCCATTGCCAAGAATAGATGTGGAAAAAAACAATTATACTCACCTTTTTCGCAACGGTCCAGGAGTGCTTTAGCTGCGGCAAGTGCATCCTCATTTTTGCCTGCAAGGACATTGGCCCCATATAGAATAGTTAAGAAATAAGCCGGATAGTATGGGCTGAGACGCATGGCCCTCTTGACTAGTCTTACTGCTTCCTCATGCCTTCCTACGGTGAATAGAACCCACGCCCAATCCGCGAGCATTAGGGGATCATTAGGGCTGAGAGCAATACCCTTCTCTCCATATGCCTCGGCCTCGTCAAAATGCTTTTGAGCCAAGTAAATGTTAGCCATCAAAATCCAGGCTTTAGCAGAGGAGTCATTGATGGCCAGTGCCTTCTTGGCGCATTCCGCCGCCTGCTTCATGGACTGAACCGGCGACTCACTCCAGCCATTCCTAGCTGCGTTTAAGTGGATATAACCAAGGAGGGCCCATGCCCCCGAAAACTGGGGATCCAGCTCAATGGCCTTCACTATCCACTGGTGAGCTGAAGCATTATCTTCTTGGTTGAAGCGGAAATGGTGTTTCTCCGCATGCCAAAAAGACTCGAGCGCCTTTAGGTTGGAAGTGGTTCCAGCTATCATAGCGGCATACTCTCCCTCCGTCAGCTCCACTTGCAGAACTGTCATAGTCTTATTTGCGATTTCATCTTGGAGAGCAAATACATCTTTGAGGTCCTGATCGTATCGCTCCGACCAAACGTGATACCCCTTGATGGCGTCGATCAGCTGGGCCGTTATCCTCAGCTTGTCGCCTGCTTTTTGAACACTGCCCTCAAGCACATACCTCACCCCAAGCTCCTCGGCAACCTGTTGGATCTTAACGGCTCTGCCCTTGTAAGTGAACGTGGAGTTACGGGCAATCACAAAAAGCCTTGGTATCATGGAGAGGCTGGTGATAATTTGCTCAGATATGCCGTCGCAGAGATACTCCTGCTTGGGATCACCAGTCATATTGTCAAAAGGAAGC
>CAYWMP010000013.1:40080-54268 GCA_964459445.1 uncultured Desulfobacteraceae bacterium | reverse complement strand
CCGCTTCGCTCGCTCTATATCAGGCCTTCAAGAAACGTTTGCCCATTTTCAAGACCTCACCGTATGTTTAATACGCTATCGTCCTTGAAAATGTTCAAACATCCCTTGCTGACCCAATCTATAGCGTTTTGAACTCAAGTTTTATGCAACGCTAGGGTTAACATCAAACCAATTCTTTAGAACCTCATGCAAAATTCTGATAATACACCGCAGTGCTATTCGATAGCAAAATAATCAGGTAGAAGGGAGGCCCTTTGACGACAATGGAAAAACTGATGGACAAATTTTTCTATCACGTGAACAACAGGGAATTGGATCAATTCGAAGATCTGCTGGGGGATGATGCCGTTCTCTATTTCCCAAAGACGCAGCCACTGGCGGGGAGAAATCAGATAGAACGATTCTTTAAGATCCTGTATCGCCGTTTTCCCCGTTTGGAGTTTCATGTCCAAAGAAAAATCATACAAAGACCCTGGGCGGCTATCCACTGGACAAATCAAGGGGTGAACAAGACGGGGGAGCACTATGAAAACGAGGGGGTGACCCTTCTTGAAACGGAAAAGGGGAAGATAAGGGTTATCAGTGACTTCTTCAAAGACACGGGCAAATTCTAGTTTCCATCCGGAAAGGTTGCTTTCCCGATTTCCACCCTCCGTAGCAGGCTACTGCGGAGGACGGGCGCACTTTCAGCAGCTTTCATCAATCAAAAAAAAATCAATAACAACCAATTGGCTGAATGCTGAACGCTCATCCGGGAATCTTTGATTTCCGGATGAACACTAACCCGAGATTCTACCTCTTACCTTGATGGTGATTTCCGGTTTTTCAGGATAGTTGGTTTTGAGTTTCAGGCTGCCATTGAACTTCTTTGGCGCCCCGGGCATGGTGGTAAAATGTATCCGATATTCCTTGCCCGATGCAACTTCTTCGATTTTGTAGGTGACTTTGTCCTTCAGGTCAAAGAGATTGGGCTCGATAGTCAAGGGCTTGTCCTTTTCCGCCTTGATTTTGATGGTCCTGGTGATGGATTCGCCGGTTGTGCCCGTAAGATAGACATAGCGAGTTGAAATATATATAGGTACTCTGACATAAACTTGAATGCTGATGACTTCGGGCGAGCTATTCGGTATGTTGGTAAAGACCCTGGCCTTTTTCTTAACACTCCCTCGGTAACCGTTTGTATCCACACTTAATGTGATCTTTCCCGCCCCTCCGGGGGGGATGGTCCTGTCAAACTGGGCGACCGCGCAGCCTCAATCCGGCTGGACTTTCTTTATTTCAAGGGGTGCGTCCCCTTCATTAAGGACCTCAAAGGCATGTTCGACGACTTTCCCCTCATCGACCTCCTTGAAATCGAAGGCCTTTTCCTTTAGCACCATCTTGGGGCCCTTGGCCGTCTCCCCAAGGGTTGGTGAAAGAAATAGGGTGAAAGATAGAACGAGAAAGACGATGCCTAATCCAATTCTTTTCATAATTAAATTCCTTCCGCCAAATTCGATACGATCAATTAATACCTACTTCATGCTTTAGCTTATAGGTGAGTATGTCAAGTTTTATCGTGAAGTCGATATTTTCAACCATGCAGCATTCGGGGACATGGATCTGGGTAGGAGAGAAGTTGAGTATGGCGCTGACGTGCGTTTTCGTAAAAAGGTCGGCAATGGATTGAGCCACGGAAGGCGGGGTTGTGATCACACCTATTTCTATGGTCAAATCATCCACGGTCTCTTTCAGGGCTTGAATATCCTTTACCACCAACCCGCACGGCAGTGATTGCCCGATTTTTTCCCTGTCGGAATCAAATGCGGCGACGAACTTAAATCCTCTTGTGGGGAAGTTCTGGTGTTGAAGAAGCGAAGATCCCAGGTTCCCTACACCGACAATGCCCATGTTCCAGTCCCGATTGACGGCCAGTATCTTCTTTATTTGATGCTGAAGGTCTCTTACGTCATATCCAACGCCGCGGACCCCGAATTCGCCAAAATAGCCCAGGTCTTTCCTGACCTGAGCAGGGTTCACCTGGCACAACCAGGCCAGCTTTTCAGAAGAAACCATGCGATAACCGTCGAATTCAAGGAGTTCCAATTGCCTATAGTAAAGGGAAAGCCTTGTGATGGTCGCTTTTGGAATTTTGAGGGTTTTGTTCATAGGTTACCTTCCTAGATACACTAGATAAAATCAAATTATTGGATCCGCCAGATCACTTCGAATAACCTCAAACGGGTCGTCATTCCCTGGAAAGAAAGCATAGCATATGGTGAAAAATTCTGACAATAAAATTGTAATGACATTGGAAACGAATTTGCTATAACATACTGCAGGACCTATGAAAACGAGACCTTTGCAAAGCGCCCCTCTTGCCCAATCTTCCGTTTTGGCTACGCGCAGCGCAGGTGCTTTCGCCGCGTGAAACTACGACGGGACATGCTGTTTCAGACTCGGATCTCAATCCTCAAAATACTTCGAGTATGGATGCCTGTCCCGCTTGGGGTCATCAGCGGGTTGGTTTAAAACCCTCGAATATCGGAACCAACAGGAGAATCCAAAGCAGTGAAAAAAAGTGGTTCTAAGGAACAAGAGAATCGAAAACCACAAAAAGCATCGGGAAGCACAAAGCCCTCGATCACAAGGCCGGAGATCGAACAGGCATCCAGTGCGACCTTGCCGGAGGAACGTTACCGAACCTTTATTGAGAATATCAATGAAGGTGTCTACGAATTAGATCTCCAGGGGAATTTCACCTATTTCAATGATGCTATGTGCAAAGTGCTTGGGTATTCAAGGGAGGAACTCCAATGGCACTATTTTGGCGAGTTCATGGATGAAGAGCACGCGCGGGAAGGCCTGGAACGCTTTACGAAGATATATCAAACAGGAAAAGGATTCACGGACCACATATGGGAGATTACCGATAGGGAGGGGAATAGACGGATTATCGAGTTATCGGCGAATCTCATTATCAATAGGGAAGGAAAAAGAGTCGGATTCCGAGGCATCGCCCGCGATGAGACGGAAAAACTCAAGGCACTTGAGGCTTTGCGCGAGTCGGAATTGGCCTATCAATGCCAGTACGAAGTCAGCCGTGAGTCGGAAAAACGGTACAGGACGTTACTTGAATTTGTTCCCTATCCCATGGCGGTGTTCACCCTGGAAGGAAAGGTTTCCTATGTGAACCCGGCTTTCAGCGAGACCTTCGGCTGGACCCTCAAGGAGTTGGAAGGAGGGCGCATACCCTATGTGCCAGAGGAATTGGAGGAGGAGACGAAAGAAAGTCTCAAGAAACTTTTCGAGGAGAAGATCATACGCCGCTATGAGACGAAGCGTTTGACTAAAAGCGGGAAAGTCCTGGATGTGATTATGCGGGGTGCGATTTTTTCAGGGAACGGGGGTGAGCCGGGTGGTGAACTGGTCATACTTCGGGATATCACTAAGGAGAAGATTCTGGCTCGCACTAATGAGGCCCTTCTGCGCATAAGCAGGGCCCTTCCCGAGTATCCTGATCTGGAAGGACTCCTTGATTATATCTCCAGGGAAGTTAAACGGCTGTTGAATGTGGAGGGAGCCCTTGTCGTATTGCACGATGAGGTGAAGCAGGAACTTTACTTCCAGGGGGCGGCCTATGATGACAAAGCGACGGAACAAAGGGCCAAGAGGATCCGTTATCCCGCCGACAAAACAGTGGCGGGCAAGGTCATCAAAACCGGTGAACCTGTCATTGTTCACGATACATCGGAATACCCTAATTTCTATCCTATGGTTGATAGGCAATTGCAGTTTCACACAAGGGATATGCTCGATGTACCGCTCCGAAGCCGTGATCGCGTCATAGGCGCCTTAAGCGCCCTGAACAAAAGAGAAGGGGCTTTCGACCAGACGGATGTTGAGTTGTTGAACCTCGTTGCCGGAACCGTTGCCTTGTCCGTTGAAAATGCGCGGTATGCCGAAGAGATTAAAGAGGCCTATAGAGAAGTGACGGCCCTGAACCGGGCAAAGGACAAGGTCATCAACCACCTTTCACACGAACTTAAGACCCCCCTGTCCGTGCTTTTGGCCTCTCTCAATATCCTCACAAAACGGCTGGAAACCCTCCCCGACGACAACTGGAAATCCACCATGGAGAGGGCCGAGAGAAACCTGGAGCGCATCCTTGATATTCAATATGAGGTTGAGGATATCATGCAGGACCAGGAATATAAAACGCAGCATCTCCTTAATATGCTCCTGGATCAATGTGCCGATGAGCTCGAGGCCCTCACAGCCTTAGAAGTTGGAGAAGGGGACCTTGTCATGCGGTTAAGAAACCGCATTAACGACCTTTACGGTCCGAAGGAGACAGAGGTCTTAAAGCTTGCTCCCCATCAATTCGTCCATGAGCGGCTCAAGATTCTTCGACCCCAATTTTCACATCGGCAGGTGGAGATCATTACCCATCTGGAACCCGTACCGGAAGTCTGCATACCAGAGGACGTCCTTGGGAAAGTCGTTGATGGGCTCATCAAAAACGCGATTGAAAATACACCGGATGAAGGGCGAGTCGAGGTGATCGTACAAAAAAAAGGGGCCGGATCTCAGTTGGTCGTCTTTGACTGCGGAATAGGGATCACGGCTGAAGATCGAAGACGCATATTTGAAGGCTTTTTCACAACGCAGGAAACAATGGCCTATTCCTCTAAACGGCCTTTTGATTTCAATGCGGGCGGCAAGGGGGCTGATCTATTGCGAATGAAGATCTTTGCCGAGCGATACAATTTCAAGATTGACATGGAATCTTCACGGTGTCGTTTTATACCCAAGGCGAGCGATATTTGCCCGGGCAGGATCAGCAAATGCGGTTTTTGCAAAAAGAAGAAAGATTGCCATTTGTCAGGAGGAACCACCTTTAGTGTCTTTTTCCCACCGGCTCCTGATGCGGCGTGCGCCATACCGGAAAAGCCATAGACACAGGACATTTACAAATATAGAAGAGGGTCTATAGCATAGGCCTCGAACCATAACGAACCCCTTAGCACGTTGGAGATAGGGAACCAGGCCATGGCAGACAATGTGATTTCAAGCATCTCAAAAGAGGTGGAGAAAGAGAGTTATGCCCAGAAACTGGGCATGCGTTTGATCGAGGCAGGTCCGGGGCGGGCCGTCGTTGAGATGAATCCCCAGGAAGACAATGGAAATATCTTCGGGATGATACACGGGGGGGCCATATTTTCCCTGATTGACGAGGCTTTTCAGGTCTCATGCAATTCCCACGGGACGATAGCCGTCGCGCTTAATATGACCGTGACCTATCATCAGGCCCCAAGCGCAGATGCGGTCCTTCGAGCTGAATCCAATGAGCTCCATCGCACGCGCAGGACAGGAACCTATGAGATAAAGGTAAAGGACAAAGATAATGTTCTTATTGCGTCGTGCATGGCATTGGCATACAGGAAAGGGGTAGAGCTTCCTTTTCTTATTAATAGATAGGGGCTGTTTATTTTCGCTGAAAGGTAGGATTAGCTTCGGCAGGGTTCTTTTTTTCAAACCCTATCTATGGGCTCCGGTAGCGGTTCCCGAAGATAGAAGGGTTCAACTAAACACGGCATTTCATGGGAGAGGTGCATTCTGCCAGGGTTTTGAGGCGTGAACCCTCCTATCTACGGGAACGGCAAAGTTCGGTGGAATTTTTTTTGAGATAGGATTTGAAAAAAAGAACCCTGCCTCCACTCCTGCAAAGTTCATTTCAGAATAGCTACCTTTAATATATCGAAATGCCCTAGGAACTTTAGGGTAGAGGCTTTGATGGCAGGAGATTTGCAGCCATAAGGGGAAGTTATGTTGAAAAATGGGCCGCGAATGATCGCGGGTATCGGAGATTACGACACGGGCGATTCCGCCCTATTATCGGCGAAACGATTCACGGGATTTATGAGCGAGAGTTTCGACGGCATGATAGGGTATTTGGAATGGTTGAAGACAGCCCGGATCCGGAAAGGCGCGGACAAGTTTCTGGAACAGCTGGATGGGATTTTCAGCCAAATGGAAAAAATTTCGATCATCCTTGAATCCGCGGCGCAACCTGTTGGGATATTAGAAGAGAGTGAGGTGGAAGCAATCTATGGATGCGATTGTGATATTATGGATTTGCTCTCCAAAACGGAATCCATCGTGAAAGGATTAACAGGTGAGAATGCCGTCCCAGGGGAAAGAGAAATTCAAGAGCTCAGCTCTCTCCTTGACACTATCGAGGAACGATTAAAGGCACGGAAGGGAATCATCAAATCTGGCTAAATTTACTCTCCTTCGCCAGAATGCGCCACGGCTTGCCGTGGGGATGAATGTCGAGGAGAGCCCTCCGAAGCTTTAGCGCCCGTCCTCCGCAGTTGCTCTGCTACGGAGGATGGAAAGGAGGGCTCATGGCTATGGAGAGTTCCGCCATCCTTTTCAGGATGCCCCGCGGCTTGCCGCAGGGAGGCTTCACTGACTATTTAAGGTTCTCTCATTGACATCTTGCAAAAATTTCAATATTTTGCATTTTTTAGGACTAACATTGCATTAAATGAATTTTTCATTACTTACGGTAAATAAATCTAAAAAAGTATGAGGTATTACTAGTTTGGATAAAGAAATCGTATTAAACAGTAAAACCATTCAGACCCGGGTCAAAGAACTCGCCCAGAGGATTTCTTCAGATTATTCTGACGAGGAACCTGTTTTTATCGGCATCCTCAACGGCGTGGTCTTCTTTTTTACGGATCTTCTCAAGGAAATGACCATCCCATCAAAAATCGATTTTGTTCGAGCAGCCAGTTATGGTTCGAACATGTCTTCGAGCGGCGAGATAAAGTTTACAAAGGATGTGGAGATATCCATCGAGGGCAAACATGTGATCATCGTTGAAGATATCGTGGATACAGGGCTGACCTTAAATCAGATCGTAAAGAGGATCAAGGACCTCGGGCCGGAATCCGTCAGGATATGCGCATTAATCGACAAACTTGAACGGCGGGCAAAAACCGTGTCCATCGATTATTGCGGCTTTCAGGTCGACACGGGATTCTTAGTGGGTTACGGACTCGACTATGACGAGCAATACAGATACCTGCAGGACATCTACGCCTTGAGATGACATGGGTAGTTCCACTTTGTCGGGAGGAAAACCATGATTGTTAGTTGTGAAGAATGCCAGTCCAAGTTCAATCTTGATGCGGGAATGCTCAAAGAGGATGGATCCAAGGTCAAATGCTCTCTCTGCGGACATATTTTTGTGGCCTATCCGGAAAAACCAGCGGAGCCCGAAGAAATCCCAACGGAGGAGCTCATAGAGGAAGAACTGGAGGAAGTGGCTCTGGATTCGCCTCCTGATTCCGAAGCGGAAGAGGCGGTGGCTGATGATGGGGAGGCGGGCGCCGAGTTTGAGGAAGCTCTTGAAGAGGCCACGGCAGAGGAGCTCGAAGAGATCTCACCTGATGAACTCCCTCTTGAAGAAGAAGGAGTAGAACCCACGGGAGATGAACTTGCCGAACCGGGTGAGATAGAGGCGGAACCGGAAGAGGTGGAACCAGAGGAGGCGGAAGAGGAAAAAGCTGAAGAGGGGAAGAAAAAAAAGAAAGCTGCGTCCGCAAAAAAGAAAAAGCGATTCCCGCTTCTCATCATCATCCTGGTGATTTTCCTTTTGTTGGTGGGCGGCGGAGCGTATGTGTACTTCCTTGCACCCGATCTGATCCCGGATTCCCTGTCATTCATAAAGGCGACAAAAAAAGAGGCTACACCCGATCCGGGCGTCCGGAGACTTACCTTCAAATCGGTGACCGGCGCCTTTGTCCAATCAGAAAAGATAGGGCAGGTTTTTGTTATCCAGGGAATGGTTACAAACAACTACCCCAAACCCCGTAATTTCATTCTTGTGAGGGGGGCTCTGCTGGATGATCAGGGCATCGTAGCGAGAAGGAAAATGGCCTATGCAGGAAATAGCTTTTCCGAGGATCAGATCAAGACCATGTCCCTTGAGGAGATCGGAAAGGCCATGAAAAACCGCCAAGGGAAAAACAGGATGAATGTCAATATAAAGACCAATGTCTCCATTCCCTTTGTCATTGTTTTTGAGAATTTGCCGGAGAACCTAAGTGAGTTTACAGTGGAAGCAGTCAGTTCATCGCCTGGAAGGTAGACTTGATCCACTTCGAGTCCAGTAACCTCATTAAAAGTTATGCGTGGATAGACCCAGGCCCACATGGAGAGGCCTGCTGACCACTCGGGATTGAGTCAAAAAGGGAAAATACTATATGAGAAGTGAATAGAAGGGGCTATCGGCCCCTTTCCTTTTATTATGAACCCCATGCTCGATATAGATAAAAACGGACCTTCTGTAGGACCAGGTACCTTTGTCAAGGGCATTACCATTCTCATCGTGATTTTGCTAATCGGGACTTTCGGGTATATGAACATTGAAAACTGGGATTTCCTAGACTCGCTCTACATGACCGTGATTACGATCACGACGGTCGGTTATGGCGAGGTGAGGGCCGTTTCCGAAACTGGCAGGTTCTTTACGATATTCATCATATTCTCAGGAATGGGGATCATCGCCTATATTTTGGGTATTGTCGCCCAGGCCATGGTCGATATCCAGGTGAGATCCTTAATCGGGAGGAGAAAATTGGGAATAAAACTTCGTTCAATTAAAGGCCATTATATCATCTGCGGATTCGGCAGATTGGGCAAGATTATCACCCGTGAACTAAATGCGAATAGTATCCCCAGCGTAGTCATTGACAGCAATCCTGAGACAATACAGGTTCTTGAAGGGGAACAAATCCCCTTCGTAAATGACGATGCCACAAGTGAAGATGTACTCATTGAGGCAGGCATAGAGAGGGCTAAAGGTTTGATTTCCGTCGTCGCCTCGGATGCGGATAATCTTTTTATTACGATGTCGGCCAGGGGACTCAATCCGGATTTATTCATTCTGGCCCGCGCCGATGAAGAGCAAAGCGAAAAAAAACTCATCAGAGGCGGAGCGAACCGGGTGGTTATGCCCTATCTCATTGGCGGCCAGAAGATGGCTCACACAATCATCAAACCGGCTGTGTCGGATTTTCTGGAATTCGCGGTCCATAATAATGACATAGGTCTTGAAATGGGAGAGTTGGTGGTTGGTGAGAAATCGCGCCTCAATGGGCTGATTCTTATGGACTCGGGGATAAGGCAGGAAATGGATGTGATTATCATCGCCGTCCGGAAGAAGGAAGGCGATATGGCCTTTAATCCCTCTTCGCAGACCCGGATAGAGGCGGGAGATAC
Organism: uncultured Desulfobacteraceae bacterium; assembly: GCA_964459445.1. Classification (GTDB taxonomy): domain Bacteria; phylum Desulfobacterota; class DSM-4660; order Desulfatiglandales; family HGW-15; genus CAYWMP01. The sequence continues at coordinate 44,992 of CAYWMP010000013.1, read as the reverse complement.
CCTCATAGCCCTCGGCCCGAGCGACGACCTGGATAAACTCTCGGAAATTCTTTCGGCGGGGGATGGGCACTAGTTCAATGGTTATAGGGAAGGTTCAAACCCGATAACGTCAAGTCAAATCGCGTAACAATTCCTCCAATTCCGGCAGGCCAAGTTCCCTCAAAACCTCCGGGTTAGGAATTCCGGCCTTATTTAGACCTCTCTGCTTATAAAACTCCTTCAACATCATGTCCATGTCCGGGACACTGCCTTCCGTAGGGCCGGAATCCAGAGGAGTCAGTAGCCTCTTGGGAAGCCTGTCATGTTCGGTCCTTGCCCCAAAGAGGTTTGACAAACCCCGCTTCATGAACCAGATTCTCCTTCCCAGATGCATCAGCTCTTCAATAGTATAGTCGAACCCCGTGACGTGGTTGACCATGTCCGTTGCCTGCGTCGCGTTCAGGATCATGGCCCCAAGATTACAGAATCCTGCACAACTTGAAAAAAAAATGCCGAAATCCTGGCATGCTACGTTAAGGGCGGCTTTGCCTTCGCTGCGCATCTCTGTTATTTCATCGGCAAGCTCGGAAATCTCAGGCAAATACATCCCACCTCCCTCAATCAGATAATCAAGACTTGCCATATGGCATGCTCCCCTTGGGGAGGTCCCGTAGGCCAGGCCAAACCCGTGGGCAGATCGTGGATCGTGCATGGGCGCTTCAAGACCCTTCACTGTTGTCAGAAAATCTTCGGCCCGGCCGCCGATTGTTTTGGCAGCCCTTGCACTTCCTTCAGAGAGAATGGACCCAAAACCTTCCCTTTTGCCGATTTTCTCCGCCATCGCGACAATAGCTTCCGCATTTCCCCAGGTAAGCTTTATGCCATCTGTTTCCTTCTCACTGATCAAACCCTCTTCAAAGCATTCGAGAGCAAAGGCGATGGTGGCGCCGCAGGTGATGGTATCCATGCCGTATCGATTACAGATTTCATTCGCTTTTCCTATGGATTCCATATTGGAATTGAGGCACATGGTTCCAAAGGTCCCCACCGTCTCGTATTCCGGGCCGGGTCCCTTGGAAAAACGGAAGGAACCCGTTTTGGCCTCTGCCTCTCTTTTGCAGGCCACGCCACAGGCATAACAGGTTTTTCTGCCCGTGAGGATCTTTTCTCCGTAAGCCAGCGGGGCGATCTCATCGAATAGATCCCATTCGCTCTGTTGCCAGTTCTTCATGGGAATATCACCCGAAATGATGCCGATATCCATATGCGAGGCGGTTCCAAATTCCCTCAGGCCTTCAATGGTAATATGGCCGTCATAGAGCTCTTTGAGTTCAGTGCGCAATTGCTCGAGTCTGTCCGGGTACGCCGCCGTCAATTTACCACTACCCCTCACGAAAATGGCTTTTAACTTCTTTGCGCCCCATACGGCGCCCATACCCGTTCGGCCGGCTGCATGGCCTTTGTTGTTGATGATGGAAGCAAACCGAACCATCTGTTCCCCGGCAGGGCCGATCGTTAATACCTGACCGCGCCTCCTGGCGTCAGCTTTGTTATCGGCCAGCAAATTATCGTTAACCGTGTAGATGTCCTTGCCCCAGTAACTTTCTGCGTCCCTTATTTCGACCGTGTCATCGTCAATGAAGATATAGCTTGGCTCGGCGGCGGCGCCGGTGAGGACGATGCCGTCATAACCGGCGAATTTGAGTTCCGCTCCGAAATAACCCCCGACATTGGAATCACCCCAAAAGCCGGTGAGGGGTGACTTTGAACCCACCGTCCACCGGGCCACGGCGTTCATCTTGAAACCATTCAAGAGTCCGGTCATGAGGACGAAGGGGTTTTCAGGGGAAAGGGCGTCAAAATCGGGTTGCATTTTCACGAGATCTAAATAGATTTTTGTCCCAAAACCCAGACCCCCGATGTAATTTCTGGCAAATTCAGCTTCGAGAGGCTTTGCCTCGATAGTTCCTTTTGTGAGATCAATATAGAGGATTTTTCCAGCGTAACCGCCCATGGATTGCACTCCTTATTAGGTAGGATATTCAGTAAATATTGTATTGACCGTACCCATTTTCCTCCAGATACTTTGGGTACATGGCATAGGTGGGTTTTATGGCGGGCAATAGTTTCAATATTTTTGGCACCGGTCCCTTTGCGACCATCTGTTTTCGTGTAAGGGCGGCCATGAGGTTCACTTTTCCGAACCAGAACTTGTGGGCTATATCCGCACTCATGGACATCTCAACTTGGGCCTTTGTTTCGGTGTCTCCCGGTCGGATGTCGACCCTATCGCCTGAGCAATCCACCACTAGGACCACGTCGGGATCGGAATAGGAAAACCTTATGATCAATCCTGATGCCAGAAGTTTATTGGCCACCTCCGGCGTGTCCGAAACCCTATTAAAAAACCCTCCCAGCATCTCTTCAAATAACTTCGAACTTTCGAAAAGTCCCATTTTTTCATCCCCTTTCTGAAAACAGCTACTGTATTGCTCCAAAACGCCAACACGTGGCGTTTTTCTTATCATCACTCGGAAGAATGGAGACCCTGAGCATACCCGGTTAAAGGGCATCCTTGAGGTGTTCGAGGATATCCTCCTCAACAACTTCTCGCGGATTATAAAAACAGGTCCCATCCATTAGGGTTGCTTCTGCGATCTCCCTCAGATCCTCTTCTTTGACACCGACTTCACTCAATTTCACAGGCAAGGCGCCCATCTCGTTAAGACGTCCGGTTAACTGTCGAACCGATTCGATGGCCTTTCTTGCTGCCTCTTCAACAGAAAGACCGGCGCTCTCTTCGCCCATGGGGTGAAGGAGTTTGGCAAATTTGTCCTTCACTTCATCGAAGTTATACTCCATGCCATGGGGGAGGAGGATGGCATTGGCAACACCGTGAGGCACACGAACGAGACCGCCCAGTGAGTGGGCCATGCCGTGCACACAACCGACCATGGAATGGCTAAAGGAGATCCCTGCCATGTTCGCGGCAACAAGTATCGCCCCTCGTGCTTCAAGATCTTCACCGTTTTCAACGGCATTTACAAGATGATTGAAGATCATCTCCACGGCGCCGATAGCGAAGAGATCGGAAACGGGCGAGCTTTGGAGGCCGACATAGGCCTCTATGGCATGGGTTAAGGCGTCCATAGCGGTTGATGCGGTCAGTTGCGGCGGCAAAGTAGCCGTCATTTCGGGATCCAGGACGGCCAAATTGGGGAGCAGAAATTTGTCTGTGAAGGGCATTTTCATTTTGTTTTCCTTGTCATAGACCACAGCAACCTGGGTGACCTCACTGCCCGTGCCGGCGGTTGTCGGGATGACCGCCAGAGGTTTAAGGGGTCTTGTGAGCAGTTGCGCCCCGGAGAAATCCTCAACCAGATCCCCGCCCTCGGATATCAAAATGTTGGATGCCTTGGCCGCATCAATCACACTACCGCCCCCTACTGCAATAAGCCCTTCCGCGCCGCAGGCCTTGGCCGCCTCTGCGCAGGCCGTGACGGCATTGAGCTCGGCATCCTGCGGGACGTCGACATACTCCCCCACAATAGAAACTCCCGCTGAGGTGAGGCCGTTTATGACCTTTTCCAACAGGCCCAGTTCCTTGAGACTCCTATCTGAAACAATGAAATACTTTTCAGCGCCAAGGAAATCCAACTCCGCTTTGAAATCAAGGGCTAATCCTGTCCCATAGATCACTCTGGTCGGATTATAAAACTCGAAGAATTCGGGTAGCATAATCATCTCCTTTGGCCAAAATTTTTTTCTCCACTATTCGCATGGATCAATGTCTTTGCAATGGGGTTGTTTACAGCATTTCCTCTTTTTCCATTCCATGTATTCACCGTGGGTAATCAGCGGACCCAGTTCAGGTGGGTGCTCTTGATGCTTTCCGGCGCGACACTGCCGACACCGGTTTTCTGAACACATTTGACATTGATCGCAATCAGGACACTTCTTTTTTTCAGCGCTCATAGCTATATAAAAGGTTGTCCTAAAGGACCTCGCCGATTTCGATCGGATTTCAGAAGAGACCGAGTCCTCATAGGACCATCACACAGTAATGGGTATCTTGTTTGTAGTCAAGGGTGGCCGATGAAATGCCTTGCCGTTTATAGATGAATATCTTAGTCTTTCAAAACCACCTCATAGTAAGGGGCACGGGCATGAATGTTATTTTTCATGAAGAGTTCTATGAAGTATATACCTCAGATCCCGCCGCAGCGTCAGGGCGTTTGGAGGCCGTTACAGACATCATCGGTTCTGCGGCGGATTTTGTGGAAGCTCAAGAGGCGGATGAAGTGGACATTGCCGCAGCCCACACAGAATCCCACATCGGGCATGTGAAGAACAGGGGCCTTTATCGGATTAGTGCTTTGGCGGCGGGCGGTGCCCTCCAGGCCGCAACAATGGGACTCGATGATCCGTGCTTCGGACTTCTGCGACCTCCCGGGCACCATGCCTCTTCCAATTCCTCCTGGGGATTTTGTTATTTTAACAACATGGCCGTGGCCCTGGAAAGATTGAGACGGTCCGGTGAAATCGAGAACGCCTATGTCTTGGATATTGATCTTCATTTTGGCGATGGAACCGTAGAAATTCTAGGGGACAAAGACTATGTTACCATGCATAACATAGAATCCAATCACCGCCTGTCCTACCTTGATGAAGTGGCCGCCTGCATGGAGGCCTGTCGGGTGGATATTATCGGAATTTCAGCAGGATTTGACAATCACGAAGAAGATTGGGGGGGAACCCTCAGGACCGACGATTATTTTCAGATCGGCCGTATGGTTCGCGGGGCCGCAGGCCGAAACAAGGGCGGTTGCTTCGCCATACTTGAAGGCGGCTATAATCATGAGGTTCTTGGATATAATGTCCTCGCTTTAATGGAAGGATTGTCGGGATCTATCTGAAGAGGAAGAGAAACAGG